>DASVWD010000052.1 GCA_036389795.1 Longimicrobium sp. | reverse complement strand
CGCGCCGGTGACGGCGGGGCAGGACGAGGTGCTGCTGGGGAGCGCGGCGGTGCTGGCGGAGCAGCCGGAGTTCAGCAGCGGCGAGCGGCTGCGGTCGCTGATCTCGCTCACCGAGCAGCGCGACCTGCTGAAGAACGCGGTGGCCAACCGCGGCGCGGCCGACGGGCTGCGCATCACCATCGGCGGCGAGCACGCGGACCCGGCGCTCAGCGGATTCACGCTGGTGACGTCGGAGTACCGCCTGGGCGAGCTGAAGGGAGTCGTGGGCGTGATCGGGCCCACGCGGATGCCGTACGAGCGCGTCATCGCAATGGTCGAAGGCGCGTCGGCGATGGTGTCGGAGCTGCTGGTGTAGGACTGCAGGGAAGAGGGAACAGGGAACAGGGAATAGGGAATAGCCTGCAGCTCTAGCGCGGGGACGATGCGGCGCGAAGGGCGGGGCGCCTATCGTTGCCTACGGCGCGCGCGGCCCGGCCCGGAGCGCAGCGGAGGGACACGCCCAAACTGCAGTGAGTTAGTGAGTTAGTGCGTTAGTGCGTTAGTGCGTACTGCTCAATCAACGCACTCACGCACTCACGCACTCACGCACTCAGAGCAGGCCGCGGCGCTTGACGTCGAGGTAGCGGTTGACGACGGCGGGGACGGCGTCCTGGGGGCGGGTGTCGGCCACGAGCACGCCGGAGCGCTGCATGGCGGCCAGCGCGGCCTGGCGGGCCTGGAGCAGCTCCTCGGCGGCGGTGCGGCGGAAGACGGAGGCCTCGTCGCGGGGCTCCAGCGCGGCAGCCGCCTCCAGCTCCGGGTTGCGGATGGCGACGGCGATCGGGAGGTGGCGCTCGGCGGCGCGGCCCAGGTGCGCCACCAGCGCCGAAGAGGCGGCGGAGTCGATGATGTCGGTGAAGATCACCAGCAGCGAGCGGCGCCGGAGCTGCCGCGCCAGGTAGGTGAAGGCGGCCGGGTAGTTGGGCTCCACCATGCGCGCGTGCACCTCGCCCAGCGCGTCGGCCAGGCGCGCCAGCGTGGCCTTCGACGGCGGCAGGTACTGCTGCACCCGGTCAGCGAAGACCAGGAGCCCCACGTTGTCGCCGTGCATGGCGGCCACGTCGGCCAGCAGCAGCGCGGCGGTCAGGGCGTGGTCCAGCCGCTCGCGCTCGCCGGTGAGCTTCTGCGTCATCAGCCGCCCGGCGTCGATGGCCAGCAGCACGTTCTGCCGCCGCTCCACCTCGTACTGGCGCACGATGTGGGTGCCGCGCCGCGCGGTGGCCTTCCAGTCCAGCGTGCGCGGGTCGTCGCCGCGCACGTACTCGCGCAGGGATTCGAAGCTCCCTCCCTCGCCGCGCTGGCGGACCGAGCGGAAGCCGGCCTCGCGCAGGCGGTTGCGCAGCCCCAGCAGCCGGTACTGCCGCACCTCGCGCACGCCCGGCTGCACGCGCAGCGCGTCGGCGCGGGGCACGCGCCGCTGCCGCCAGGCCAGCCCCAGCGGGCCCAGGATGCGCAGGTGCACGTCGCCCAGCTCGGCGTCGCCGCGCCGGTCCGCGCGCACCCGGTAGGCGAGCGGCTCCACCCAGCCGGGGCGCAGCACCGCCTCCAGCACGTCGGGGCCCTCGCGCGAGAGGATCGGCGGGAGGTCGTCGGTCACCCGCACGCGCACGGGGCGGCCCGAGGTGCTGGCGAGCAGGAGCGTGACCTCGGCCGTGGCGCCGAGCGAGACGCGGCGCGGCCACTTCCGCTCCACCTCCAGCCGCTTCGGCCGCGGCGCCAGCAGCCCGTCGGCCGCCATCAGCGCCAGCAGCGCCAGGTCGAGCCACACGGCCAGCCGGGCGTCGAAGAGGAAGACGGGGGCGACCGCGGCCAGCAGCCAGAGGAGCCGGCGCGAGGGGAGGACGTTCACCGCGGGCGGGCCTACTCGCGCGGGGCGGGGAGCGTGGCCAGGATGGCGGCCAGCCGCTCGTCGACCGTCTGCCCCTCGACCTCGGCCTCGGGGGTGAGCACCACCCGGTGGCGGAGCACGGGGGGCGAGAGTGCCTTCACGTCGTCGGGGGTGACGAAGTCGCGCCCGGCGATGAAGGCCTCGGCGCGGGAGGCGAGGAAGAGCGCCACGCCGGCGCGGGGAGAAGCGCCCAGGGCGAAGCTCGGCTCCTCGCGGGTGGCGCGCACGATCCGGGTGACGTAGTCGCGCACGCTGGGCTCCACGTGCACGGCGGCCACGGCCTCGCGCAGGGACGCGAGCTCGGCGCCGGAGAGGACGGGGCGGATCCCGTAGGTCTCGGCGCGCTCGGCGGCGAAGCCCCCGGCGTAGCGGTCCAGGATCGCCCGCTCGGCGTCGGCGTCGGGGTAGCCGACCTGGATCTTGAGGAGGAAGCGGTCGAGCTGGGCCTCGGGGAGCGGGTAGGTGCCCTCGTACTCCACCGGGTTCTGCGAGGCGAACACGGTGAAGCCGGCGGGGAGGCGGCGCGTCTGCCCGTCCACCGTCACCTGGCGCTCCTGCATGGCCTCGAGCAGCGCGGCCTGGGTCTTGGCGGGGGCGCGGTTGATCTCGTCGGCCAGGAGCAGGTCGGTGAAGATCGGGCCCGGGTGGTAGACGAACTCGCGCTTGAGCTCGTCGAGCACGTTGACGCCCACCAGGTCGGTGGGCATCAGGTCGGGGGTGAACTGCACGCGGCCGAAGCGCAGCTCCAGCGCCAGGGCCAGCGAGCGGATCGCCAGCGTCTTGGCGGTGCCGGGCACGCCCTCCAGCAGCGCGTGGCCGCCGGCCAGCAGGCACACCAGCATCTGCCGGAGCACCTCTTCCTGGCCCAGGACCACGCCGGAGAGCTGCTCGAGGACGGCGCCGGCCTTCTCGGACGTCGGCGTGGCGGGGATCACGGATGTCACGGTCTCCTGACCTCTGCGAGGATGCGGTCCACGTCGCGGGCGAGGGCCACCAGGTCGGCCTTCCCGCCCTGCTCCCACTCCTTGCGCGCGCCGGCCGCGGCGGGGCCGGCCTGCGGGTGCGCGGCCAGGCGCTCCAGCAGCTCGGCCTCGGCGCGGTCGTCGCGCGGGGGGCGCCGCCCCAGCCGGCGGGCGAGCCCCGCCACCAGCAGCCGCCGGGCGGTGCGCCGGGCGCCGGCCTGCCGGTACGCCCCGGCCAGCGCCTCCACGTGCTCCAGCGGCGAGCGGCGCCGCGCCGGGGGCGACGGGAGCGGCCGCCCGAAGCGGCGCCCGTACAGCAGCAGGAGCAGGAGCCCCACCAGCCCCAGCTGCAGGAAGGCGTGCCCCAGGGGGCGGCGCGCCAGGAAGCGCCGCATCCCCCCGGTGAGGGTGGCCCCTTCGGTGTAGCCGTGGTGGTACTCGTCGAACACCACCGCCCCTCCCCCCGCGGCGGCACGCGCGGCCGCCCGGGCGAACAGCAGCGCCGCGCCGCTCTCGCGCAACGCGCGGTTGGTGAAGGGCGCCGCGTCGCTGAACGCCACCACGGTGCCGCGCCCGCGCCGCATCTCCAGCGCGAGCACGCGCCCGCCGTCGCCCACCAGGAGGGGGACGGCCCTGCGTTGCCGGATCGCCCGCGAGGTGTCGGCGAAGGCCCAGCGGAAGCCCGGCACCGGCTGCACGCCGGCGGTGAGCGGGTGCTTGCGCGGGCGGCCGGTCACGCCGTCGTGCTCGTCGCCGAAGATCTCGGGGACCGAGTCGGGGCGGGTGGTCACCAGCGCCAGCCCCAGCGAGTCGAGCCAGTCGTCGCCGGGGTCCGCCACGTACAGGAGCGTCCCGCCCGCGTCCAGGCGCCGCCCGAGGGCGGCCAGCTCCGCCGGGCTGGCGCCCTCGGAGGGAGCCAGCACGGCCAGCACCCCGGGGAGCGAGTCGGCGCCCGCGTAGGCCGCGCGGCGCTGCGCCACCGGCACCCCCAGCCGCTCCAGCGCCAGGTAGAGGGCGCGGGCGCCGGCGGGCCCGGCGGAGTAGCTGCTGAGGCGGGGGTCGTACTGGTCGGGGCGCGTCCCCGGCCCGGCGAAGAGGCCGATCACCAGCACGGCCAGGAGGAGCCCGGCCAGGATCAGCTTCTCGCGGCGGCTACCCATGCGCGCCCCCCTCGCCGGCCGTGGCCTTCAGCCGCTCGTACCCATCGGCGCCCAGCGGGCGGGCGCCGAACGCCACCGGCTCGAAGCCGCGCAGGAAGCCGTCGAGCACCCGCTTCGCCTCCTGGCTGCGGCGCGCCTCGCGGCGGTAGTCGCCCGGCGTCTTGGAGGGGTCGTAGCGCACGGCGCCGCGCTCGTCCAGCCGCAGCAGGAGCGCCTGGTAGAGGGCGAGCGCCGCCTCCCTCCAGCGCCCCGCGGCCGCCGCCTTGCGGGCGCGCTCCTCCCACTCGTCCGCGCGGCTCGCCCGGCCGCCCCGGCGGCCCCCCTCTCGTTCTCCCCCCGCCTCCCGCAGCGCCCAGGCGCGGGGGAGGACGCCGGCCAGGTGCAGCACCACGGCCACGCCCACGGCCGCCATCAGCGCCACCAGGATCCAGAAGAGGGTGCGGCCGCCCGCGGCGCCGGCGTCGAAGTCGGGGAGGAGGAAGTCGATGGCCCTGCCGATCCACCGGCCGATGGCGCGCAGCAGGTCGCCCACGGGCGAGCGGGCGGGCGGGGCGAACTCGGGGCGCCGGTAGACGTGGTCGAGCGCCTGGCGGACCTGCTCGGCGCCGGGGAGCGGGGCGGCCTGGGGCACGTCAGCGGGCCAGCGCCAGCTCCCGCACCATCCCCTCCAGGTCGTGCGCCTCGGTGCGCGCCCGGCGGTCGTAGTACAGGAGCACCATGGTGGTGACGAAGAAGGGGAAGGCCAGCGAGTACCCCAGCGTGCCGAGCAGCTGCTGCACGGCCACCGCCGCCGGGCTCATCGCCCCCGGGGTGAAGAGCGCCGCGAAGCCGTTGGTGAGCCCCATCGCCATCATGACACCCAGGATCGGCAGGATCATGATGAAGTAGCTCACCAGCACCATCCCCACCACCCGCGGCAGCGCCCCCCACGCCAGCGCGAAGGAGCGCCCGATGGCGTCGAAGGGCCCGCGCCGCTCCACCACGATCGCCGGGACGATGGCGAAGCAGAGCGAGCCCATGGCCAGCATCACCAGCAGCATCCCCAGCATCATCAGGATGGTGACCACGATGGCGAGCGCGCCGCTCTCGCCCGCCGCCACCAGCGCCACCCCCATCAGCAGGCCGAACACCACCAGCACCACGCCCATCACCGCCGAGAACAGCAGGCCGACCACGAACCCGGAGAGGAGGATCTTGAAGAACGAGCGCAGCCCCTGCCGGTACCCGTCGCCCAGCGACACCTCCTGGCCGGTGTAGGCCTGCGACGACTGCCGGGTGAGCGCGCCGAACATGGCCACGAACGCCAGGAAGCTGACGACCAGCATCAGGAGGAGGAGGCCGAACATCTCCAGGCTGGGCGTCTCGGTGGGCCCCATCCGCGCCGCGCTCCCGCTGAACCACCCCGAGACGATCCCCACGGGGACGTAGGGGATGAGCGCGGTGATGAAGAAGGTGAGGAAGTGGCGCCGGTACAGGGTGAACGCCCCGTCGAGGATCTCCCCGAAGGTGAGCGGCCGGAACGGTGAGGTGAACATCCTGAAAGACTTCCAGTGGGACGAGTGACAGGGGCGGCGCCCGGTCGGCGCGGCCGGCGGGAAGGTCCATTCTAGGCGGCGCGGCGCGCGGATGTCAATGGCGGGAGCGCGGTTGGGGACGGATAGTGCGAAGTGCGTGAGTGCGTGAGTGCGGGAGTGCGTGAGTGCGAAAGTGCGAAAGTGCGAAAGTGCGAGAGTGGTCGCCTCCGGATGGGAAGCTCGCCCTGTAGTATGTGCTCCCTCTCCCGGGCAGCGGGGGAGGGCCGGGGAGGGGGCATCACCGGCGGGTCTCGCACCAATTCCATCTCGGCAGCACCGAGTCGCTGAAGCACTACCCGTTCTCCGCGACAATGCCGGGGGCTCGCGCGGAAGCCCCGGCCTTTTCCACCGTCACCGTACGCGCACGACGACGGAGTCCGAGGCGCCGGCGGCGAGGGGGCGGTGGTGGGCGTCGGACCAGTAGAGGCGGAGCGCGTGCGTGCCGGGGGGGAGCGGGGGCAGCGTCCACCGGTAGCGGGTGCCGCCCAGCGGCCGCACGTCGCCCGCGGCCGCCATCAGCTCGCTGGGGCCGGCGCGCACGTGCACGTGGCGGCCCGACGCGGGGTCGCTGCCGTCGGCGGCCAGCCCGGTGCCGGCGTCGAACGTCACCGTGACCGGCTGCGCCAGCTCGGCGCCGGCGGCGGGCTCGAGCAGCACCAGGCGCGGCACCCGGTCCGCTGGCGCGGCCTTCCCGTCCTCCGCGCCGCCGCGCACCAGGAAGAACAGGGCGAGCAGGACCGCCAGGGCGCCGATCGCGCCGTAGACGCGGTCCACCGCCGACAGGCGCGGCCGGTCGCCCGGACGCCGTGCATCTTCTTTCACCATTTCGTAATCCATCCCTCGAACGCCGGTTCCGCGCGGCCCGAAGATGCACCGCGCGCGGCGTCCGCGCGAGCCCCCGGCGGACGGCGGTTGCCACGGGGGGTGCCGGGGGATAACGTTCGGTGCTCCACGACCCGTGCGTCTTCCTGCTCCGCCGGCTCCGGGCGGAGCGCTCTCGACTTTGCCGATGCCCCACGCGCCCGACCGTCCGCGAGCGGCCCCGCGCCGCCCGCTCCGCGCCTTCGCCCTCGCGGCGGCCTGCCTCGCCGCGGTGCTCGCCGCCACGCCCGCGGCGGCGCACACCAGGCTGCAGTCGTCCACGCCCGCCGCCGGCTCCGCCGTGGGCGACTCGCTGCGGGAGGTGCGGCTGCGCTTCACCCGGCCCGTCTCGGACGACCTCACCCGCCTGGTGCTGATGCTGGGCACCGACACCGTGGCGGCCGGGAACCTGGGCGTGGTGCCGGGGACGGACGGGACGGAGTACGCCTTCGCGCTCCCCGCCCGCCTGCGGCCCGGCGCGTACGTGGTGCACTGGCGGACGGCGGGCGCGGACGGCCACGTGATCCGCGGCGACTTCGCCTTCACCGTCGAGGGCGACACCACGGCGGCCGCGCCGGACTCGTCCACCGGCGCGGCGGCGGCGGGGGCGACGGCGGGTCTGCCGGGGACGCCGGAGGCGGTGGAGGCGGGGGGCTCGGGGACGTCGTCGCCCGCCGCCGGGGTGCTGCCGGTGCTGGTGCGCTGGGGCGGGTTCCTGGCGCTCCTGGGGATGATCGGCGCGGTGGCGTTCTACCTGTTCGTGCTGCGGCGGCTGCGCGGCGACGCGGTCCCGGAGCGGGTGGTGGACCGCGCGGCGTACGGGGCCTGGTACCTGGCGGCGGGCGCGGCGGCGCTCTCGGCGCTCACGCTGGCGCTGCGGCTCTGGATCCAGTCGGCGCAGCTGAACGGGGCGGCGGGGGCGTTCGAGAGCGCCAACCTCGACACGCTCCTCACCGGCACCACCTGGGGCGGGGCCTGGATACTCCAGGCGATCGCCACCGTGGCCTTCTTCGTGGGGCTGATGGTGGCGCGCGCGCCGCACGGCCGCTCGGTGGGGTGGCTGGGAGCGGCGGCGGCCGCGGTGCTGGTCTCGGCCGTCCCCGCGCTCTCGGGGCACGCGGCCTCGGAGGAGCGGCTGACCGCGCTGGCGATCGCGAGCGACACGCTGCACGTGCTGGGCGCCGGGGTGTGGATGGGGACGCTCGCCGCCGTGCTGGCCGCCGGCCTCCCCGCCGCGGCGTCGGCGCCCGGGGATGATGGCGTGCCCGCCTTCGCGGCGATGGTGCGGGCGTTCAGCCCCGTGGCGCTGGTGGGCGCGGGCGCGGCGGCGGCGACGGGGATCGTCAACTCGCTCTTCCACGTGAACGCGCCGGGCGAGCTGTTCGGCACCTCGTACGGGCTGGTGCTGCTGCTCAAGCTGGCGCTGCTGGGGGTGGTGGCCGCGCTCGGCTTCTACAACTGGCGCCGCGTCCTCCCCGACCTGGACGGCGAGAAGTCGCACGCACGGCTCCGCCGCTCCGCGGGGACCGAGCTCGCCGTGGGCACCGTGGTCGTGCTGGTCACCGCCGTGCTGGTCGCGCTGCCGACGCCGTAGAAAGGCGGCTGAAGCCGCGGCAACAACGGCGCAAAGCCTGCCTGCGCAGGCTCCTTCGGCGCAGTCCGCGCATTCGGCGCAAGGAGGGCGGGTTTTACAACCTCCCCCGGGACGGGGGAGGTGGCGACGCGGTAGCGGCGCCGGAGGGGGCCGCGAGGGGGCCCTCCCGTAGGCAGAATCCCTACACGGCGGTCGGGGTGTGGGGCGATGCGGCGGCGCGGTTTGCCGGACTGCCGGGCGGGGGGCGGGCTAAGATATTGGTCGCGAACGATTTCGGAGGGCTGGTCGCGGGGGGCGCCACCGCTTATCTTGGAGTGCCGTCCGTCCCGTCCGTGCAAGTCGCGCGCGGCACCGCCGCTCCCACGGTCCCGACGAACACTGCCGCGGCTCCGCCCGCGATTGCCTACGCCAAGGAGGTCTTCAATGCCTTTCGGTCTCGGTTTCGGGGAGATGCTCCTCATCACCGTCGTCCTGCTCCTCCTCTTCGGGGCCAAGCGCCTCCCCGAGGTGGCCAGCGGGATGGGGAAGGGCATCCGCGACTTCAAGCGCGCCATCAACGGCCTCGACGAGCAGTCGATCCAGTCCAACCAGCAGCAGAACTACCTGCAGTCCAGCGCCGCCGCCCCCCAGCCGCAGGCGCCCGCCGCCGCCGAGGGCGAGCCCAAGCGGCTCCAGTAGTCCTCGCCGCCGCGACGAAGATCGAAGGGGCTCCCGGTCCACGCGGCCGGGAGCCCCTTTCAACTGCAATGTTTCATACCAGATTGCCGAGCATTGTTCTGGTTGCGAACAGATTGGGAATCACACAGAGGACACAGAGAACACGGAGGAACTGAAGACGCGATTGGAGTTTCTCTGTGTTCTCTGTGTCCTCTGTGTGAGGCTTTATCAGAAAGCTGTACCCGAACGATGCTCTGCAAAGTGGTATCACACGGAGTCAACGGAGAACCTCTTTGTTGTTCCTCCGTTGACTCCGTTGACTCCGTGTGAGGCTTTTCCCCTGGCGATCTTGCCTCACCGCTGCCCGGTCCCCCCGGCGGCGGGCGGCGCGGCCTGGCCCGGCTGCCCGGCGCCGGCCGCGGGCGCGTCGGGGACCACCTGCGTGCGGCGGCCGCCCAGGTTGCCCTGCGCCAGCTGCCCCGCCACGCGCTGCGGGTACGACACCAGGTCCGGGTCGCCGTCGGAGACGAAGCGGTTCTCGGGGTTCTTCTTCCAGTGCTCGATCTGCCGCTCCAGCGCGCCCGGCGCCACGATGAAGCGGTCCACCGAGTGCGGGTTCCACGCCTTGTCGAAGGGCGACACGTTGGGGCCGCCCGACACCTCCATCACCACCTTGTAGTCGTACGTCTTCCCGTCGCGGTAGCTGCCGTGCCAGGCCAGCGGGCGGTTCTTCGGCCACATCCCCAGCGGCAGCGCCATGCTCACGATGTCGTAGTCCGCCGGCAGGTACGCCTTGAGCGAGTCCTCGCCGATCCCCAGCCAGTCCTGCACCTGGCGGTCGGTGCCCCGGTCCAGCCGCGCGTGGTAGAGCGTGTGGTTGCAGATCTCGTGGCCGTTCTCCACGAACCAGCTCATCTTCTTGCGGATGTTGGCCTCGCGCTGCTCGCGCGGCGTCTCCCGGTCGGGCGTCTCGCCGAAGAAGTTGGACGGGTGCGTGGCCGCGGGGAGGATGCACCAGGTGGCGCCCCCGCTCCACCCGGGGTTCTGCTGCTTGAACGCCGCCCACGACCCCACCATGGAGTTGGGGTCGATCTGGCCGTTCGGCAGGTAGTAGAACTGCCCCCGGGTGGCGTCGTCGAAGACGAAGACCACGGGCGTGGTGCCGCGGGGGACGTTGATGTTCCCCTCCAGCACGTTGCGCATGGTGACGGGCCGGTAGCCGTTCTCCCAGAGCAGCCGCAGGTCGGCCCGGAAGTGCTCCAGCGTGCGGATGAACTCGCCCTCCGCCTCGCCGGGCCGGGCCAGGCGGTGGTACTCCAGCACCATGATGCGGCCCAGCTCGTTGGGCGGCAGGTCCACCGTGGGCCCGCCGTCGTCCTGCACCGCCCCGCCGGCGCGACTCTGGGCGCCGCCCGCCTTCGCGCTGTCGGCGCCGGGCGCCACGGCCGAGTCGCCGCCGCCCGCCTTGCCGGCCTCCGCCTCGGGGCCGCCCTCGCTCCCGCCGCACGCCGCCAGCAGCAGCGCGAGCGCGGCCGCCGCGGCCGCCTCCCTGATCCACGCCCTCGTCATCGCCTGGTTTTCCCGGGATCGAATGGTACGCGCGAGCCACCCCGGCGTCCGCGCCGCGGGCGGCCGGGGTGCAAGGTCCATGCTTGGAACCGCGAGGGGACGGGGAACAGGGGCCGGGGAACAGCCGGCCGACCCCGCCCTTCGCGCCGTGCCCCGTAAAGTACCCTCTCCCGAAGTTGGGAGAGGGTGGCGACGCGGGAGCGGCGCCGGGTGAGGGCTGCCGTCACGCGGGACGGCGCCTCCGCGTCCCCGTCGCGGCGGGCGTCTCCCCGGCCTCCGGCCCGGAGAGGTCGGACGGCACCTCCATCTCCGCCTGCGTCTCCGCGGCCGTGACCGCGGCCGCGCCCTCCTCCGCGCCGACGCTCCCCGGCCCGTCCTCCTCGTCCTCGTCGGGCAGGCGCGGGAGGAGCTCCTCGGCCAGGGCGGCCAGCACGCGCTGGTAGACGAGCCGGGCGCGGATCTCGGGGAGCTTGAGGCGGTCCACGTACAGCTCCACGGCGCGCGTGGGATCCACCTCGTCTTCCAGGATCTCCACGAAGCGGCGGGCGTGCATGGCGTGCTCGTCCACCAGCTTCTCCTCGGCGCGGGCGGCGGCCAGCTCCAGCCAGAGCTGCTCCTCGGCGCTGCGCTTGCGGTGGCGCTGGATGAAGCGCAGCGCCCCCAGCGGCGTGGCGTAGCGCCAGTCGAACCCCCAGCCGCGGTGCCCCTCGCGGGCGCTGTCGTCGCGGATCTCCTGCTCGTCGAGCATGGTGACGGCGCGGGTGCCCACCGCCTCGGCGTCGTCGCCCTCCAGGTTCATCGACTCCAGGTAGCGCTCGATCGCCTCGTCGAAGGGCATGCGCGGGGCCAGGATCGACACCAGGTCGCCCGCCAGCCGGGCGTGCGTCTCGATCAGGTCCTCGCGGGCGGTGGCCTCGACGCGGTCCAGCCGGCGGTCGATGTCTTCGGGGAGGCGCTCGAACCACGACGACACGGGCGAAGGCATGGGCTCTCCTGCCGGTTCTGGAAGGCGGCGCGGCGCGTTTGCTCGGCCTCGCCGCGGCCGGTTACATTGTGGCGGCGCCGGGTCCGCCGGCGCGAGCGGCGGACGGGCGTTGCCCGTAAGATGGGCGCCCCGCCCCGCTCCTGACAACCGCCCCCTCGCGCGGACGCCGGCGAGGGGCGCTTCGGACTCGCTCGGAAGGCACGGCGAACATGGCTCTCTCGCGGAGCTCCTCGTGGAAGGAGCACCGGCTGGCGAACCGCCTGGACGTGGACGGCACGGAATACAGCGTGGACCTGGTGGCGCGCAAGGCCACCGGCGTGGAGGGGTGGAAGGTGACGGTGGTCTTCCTCCCCCGCGACGCCGGGAGCGAGGTGAAGGTGGACCTCCCCAACGCCTCGTCCACCGCCGAGGTGCGCCGCCTGGTGACCGAGCTGGAAGGCGCCGAGGAGCGCCTGCGCGAGATGTGCCGGGGGGCCCGGGGATAGAAGTCCTCGCGTCAAGGCTCGGCGGGGGAAGGGCGGCTGAAGCCGCGGCAACAACGGCAGGAAGCCTCGCCAGTCGGGTTCGGCGCCGGACGCGGTTTCGGTGCGGGCGAGGCTTGGGTTCGGCGCGGACGCGGGTTCTTGCGCCGGAGGCCACGTAGGGGCGAGGCATGCCTCGCCCGCAAAGCCGGTCCCCGCGCGATCTATCGCCGCCGCGCGCCGAATTCAGCCCTTCCCAGGCTTTGGAGAGGGTGCCGAGGTGTCCCCGGCGGGGTGAGGGGATGTCTGGTCTTCGGATGATGAAGGATAGAGGGTGATGGACAGCACTTCCGCGACCGCCGCGACCGTCGAATCCCCCGCCCCCGAGAGCCCGCTGCGGCCGCTGCAGGAGGCGGCGGGGGCGGTGTGGGCCGAGGTGGCGGGGCGGCCGGTGGCGCGGCACTACGGCGACTCACTCGGCGAGTACCGCGCGGTGCGCGAGGCGGCCGGCGTGGCGGAGCGCTCCGACCGCGCGCGCATCCGGCTGTGGGGGAAGGACCCCGTGCGGATGATCCAGGGGCTCGTCACCAACGACCTGGCCAATTCGCCTCCCGGGCAGGGCGTCTACGCGGCCATGCTCACGCCCAAGGGCCGCACCATCGCCGAGCTGCGCGCCTTCCGCCGCGAGCTGGCGTCCGGCGTCGAAGTCCTCCTCGACCTCCCGCGCGAGGCGCTCGAGGGGGTCCGCGAGCACTTCCGGAAGTTCATCCCCCCGATGTTCGCGCGCTGGGCCGACGTCTCCGACGCGCTGCCGGCGGTCGGCGTCCACGGGCCGCGCGCGAGAGCGATCGTCTCCGCCGTGCTCGGCGTGGAGCCGCCGGGAGAGGAGGACGCGCACGTGGAGGCGGAGCTCGGCGGGGCGCCGGTGCTCGTCGCGGCGACGCGGTACGTGGGCGGCGAGGAGGGGTTCGACCTGTTCGTCCCCGCCGAAGCGGCGGCGGGGGCGTGGACGGCGCTGGTGGAGGCGGGGGCGCGGCCGGTGGGGCTCGGGGCGGTCGAGACGCTGCGGATCGAGGCGGGGCGGCCCCGCTACGGCGCCGACCTGACGGAGGAGGTCATCCCCACCGAGGCGTTCGAGGAGTCGGGGCTGCTGGGCCGCGCCATCTCGTTCACCAAGGGGTGCTACACGGGGCAGGAGGTGATCGTCCGCATCGCCCACCGCGGCCACGTGAACAAGCACCTGCGCGGCCTGCTGCTGGGCGACGCGCCCGCTCCGGCGCCGGGCGCGAAGCTCTTCAACCCCGAGAACGGCCGCGAGGTGGGCTGGGTGACCAGCGCGGCCGTCTCGCCGCTCCTGGGACAGACCGTGGCGCTCGGCTACGTGCGCCGCGAGGTGCCGCCCGGCGCCGCCGTCCGCGTGGGCTCGGCCGAGGGCGCGGAGGCCGTGGTCGCCAGGCTGCCGTTCGCGAAGGAGTGAGCGTGGAGGAGGAGAACCGGTCGGCGCTCAAGGAGTGGGCGGCCGTCGAGCACGCGCTGGCCGAGGGGCGCATCACGCTGCTGGTGCGCAAGGGCGGGATCTACGAGAAGCGCGGCGGCTTCGAGGTGGAGCATCGCGAGTTCTGGATCCACCCCACCGGCTGGCACCAGAACGAGAGCGAGCTGGCGCCCGACTTCCGCGGCTACCTGGACGAGACGCCGCGCTTCGCCCCGGACCAGATCCCCTTCCGCCTCTACTGCGTGGTGGAGGACGCGCTGCGCGTGGAGAGCCTGGAAGCGCTGGAGCGGCTCGCCGACATGCAGCCGTTCACGCCGGAGACGCTGCGCGCGCGCTTCCAGTACCGCGGCAGGCCGTGGCTGCACGTACTGGTCGTCCGCGCCTTCCGCCTCCCCGAGCCGCGCCTGGTCGCCAACACCCCCGCCTACGAGGGCTGCGTCTCCTGGGTGGAGCTGGACGAGCCGCTCCCCACCGCCGGCGCCCGCCCCGTCCTCCTCGACGCCCAGTTCGCCCACCTGCGGCACGAGATCGTGCGCCTGCTGGGGGAAGACGGCGTCGTGCGGATCTGAGCATACGCCTCGACCGAACCTTCGAAAAAGCCTCACACGGAGGAAACGGAGTCAACGGAGGACCCCCGCAGTTCTCCGTTAACTCCGTTGACTCCGTGTGAGACCCAATCTTTTGCGGTCCCGCACCTCAGTCGCCGAGCCTCCTGGCCAGGGCCCGGCCGGCCAGGAACGCACCGCCCAGGGCGAGCACCCACGGCGCCGCGACGATCAGGGCGTCCAGCGGCTGGTGCTTCAGGTCGGCGCGGTGCTGGCCCACGCGCGAGCGGATGCCGTGGCGCTTGAACTCGGCCACCACCCCGGTCTCCGTGATCGGGTTGTCGGGGTGGCCGGTCAGCAGCGCCTCCACGCTGCTCTCCAGCACGTCCACCCGGTCGGCGGCCATCAGCAGGAGCCAGTGCGAGGCGCGCCCCTCGCTGAGCGTGTAGGCGTAGCGCCGGATCGCGCCGGAGACCCACCGGGGCGGGCACGTGGTGCCGAAGACGGGCGGCAGCATGCCGTGCTCGGGAGACTTCTCGCGCGGCCGCAGCTCCGGCTGCCGCTCGGGGAAGTGCCAGTGCGCGCCCGTGGCGGCGGGGTCGAAGCGCTCCATGGGGACCGCGGGGCGGTCGCGGTAGTCCAGGTCCACGCCCCAGCCGGGGATGCGGCTGCGCACTTCCTCCAGCGGCGGCGCGTTGGCGGGCTTTTCGGCCGTGTACGGCATCGTCTTATCCCCTCTCGTCAGTTCGGGACCACGATGGGCTTGATGCAGTTGTCCAGCTTGCTGCTGAACATGTGGTACCCCTCGGCGATGTGCTCCAGCGGGATGCGGTGGGTGATGATCTCGCTGGGCTTCAGGATGCCGTTCTTCACGTGCTCGAACAGCCGCGGCCAGTGGCGCTTGACGCTGCACTGGTTGGCGCGGATGGTGAGCCCCTTGTTCATGGCGTCGCCGAACTTGACCGCGCTGAACAGCGGGCCGTAGGCGCCCACCACGGCCACCGTGCCGCCCTTGCGCACCGAGTCGATGCACCAGTTGAGCGCCACGGGACTGCCGCCCTGCAGCTTGAGCTTGGTGGCCGTCAGCACCTGCATGAAGCTCCCGTCGGCCTCGGCGCCCACCGCGTCGATGCAGACGTCGGCGCCCAGCCAGTCGGTGATCTTCTTCATGTGCATCACGATGTCGTCGTACTCCGCGAAGTTGACCGTCTCCGCGTGGGCGAACGATCTCGCCTTCTCCAGCCGGTACTCCAGGTGGTCGATGACGATCACCCGCCCCGCCCCCATCAGCCAGGCGGACTTGGCGGCGAAGAGCCCCACGGGCCCGGCGCCGAAGACCGCCACCACGTCGCCCGCCTGGATGTCGCCCAGCTGCGCGCCGAAGTAGCCGGTGGGGCAGGCGTCGGTGAGGAGCACGGCGTCCTCTTCGTCCATCCACTCGGGGATGACGGTGGGGCCCACGTCGGCGAAGGGGACGCGCACGAACTCCGCCTGGCCGCCGTCGTATCCCCCGGTGGTGTGCGAGTAGCCGTAGATGCCGCCCACGGCCGTGGCGTTGGGGTTCACGTTGTGGCAGTTGGCGTACAGCTGCCGGGCGCAGAAGTAGCACGTGCCGCAGAAGATGTTGAACGGCACCATCACCCGGTCGCCGCGCTGGAGGTTCTGCACGGAGGGGCCCACCTCCTCCACCACGCCGATGAACTCGTGCCCGAACGTCTGCCCCACGCGGGTGTCGGGCATCATCCCGTGGTAGATGTGCAGGTCCGAGCCGCAGATGGCCGCCTTGGTCACCCGCACGATCGCGTCGTTGGGGTGCTCGATCGGCGGGATGTCCTTCTCCTCCACCCGGATCCGGTACGGCCCGCGGTACACCATCGCTCGCATGCGCTGCCTCCTTGAAAGTCTGCTTCCGGCGCAGGGGGCGGGAGAGGGCGCAAGGCACATGCCCCGCCCGCGCCAGCGGCCGACAACGGGCGCAGAGTGTTTGTACAGGCTGTCCAGGACGTGTGGCGGTGTCATGGGACCGCGCTCCCGGCGGGTGTCCGCCGCGGAGCACGGGAGTTGCCCCGCCGCGCCGCCCTTCGCCGGGCTCTCCGCGGGTCGCGCGCGGCTGTTCGGTATCGGCATCGCGCGACAATTGACACATAGCGCGCGCATCCCGCACTTTGATCTCCCGAGCGGGGCCCGATCAAGAGCCGGCACCGCCGGTCCAGCCTTCATCTACGGAGGACACATGAGCCGTTCGTCCACGTTCCTGCACTGGGTCCTGCTCGGCACCGCCCTCGCGGGCTCTCTCGGCTTCGGAGCCGCGCAGGCGCTGGCGAAGCCGGCCGGCGGCACTGCCGTGACCGCATGCACGGCCTATCCGGACCCGGATCTGGAGTGCAGCAAGATTTGCAGGCGGCAGGGCGCGAGCTACGGGTACTGCGACAGGGAGGACGGCCTCTGCATCTGCGTGCTCTGACAGGCGGAAAGGCCCTGCCGCGAGCCGCCGATCCCGGCGACTCTCTCGTCGGCGACCCGCATTGTCACCCGGCCGCCCGCGGCGTATCGTTCGGTCACCGCAGCGTCCACGTGACGGAGTGCCGTCGCACTTCGCACTTCGCACCCCGCACTTCGCACCTGCCATGACCCGCCTCGCCCGAGGCGCCGCCGCCGCGGCGCTCCTGCTCGCGTCCCCGCTCCTGGCGCAGGGGCTCCCCTCCATCGCCGACAAGACGCGGGGGATGGAGCGCCGGGAGGGCTTCGTGCCGCTCTACTGGGACGCGTCCGCCGGGAAGCTGTGGATGGAGGTCCCCCGCATGGGCGAGGAGATGATCTACCAGGTCTCCCTCCCCGCGGGGCTCGGCTCCAACGACATCGGGCTCGACCGCGGGCAGCTGGGCGAGACGCGCATCGTCCGCTTCGAGCGCACGGGGCCGCGCGTGCTGCTGGTGCAGCCCAACTACGGCTTCCGCGCCTCGGCCGAGAACCCCGACGAGCGCGCCGCCGTGGAGAGCTCGTTCGCGCAGTCGGTGCTCTGGGGGTTCAAGGTCGAGGCCGAGAGCGACGGCCGGGTGCTGGTGGACGCCACCGACTTCGCGCTGCGCGACGCGCACGGCGTTGTCCCCGCGCTGCGCCGCGCGCGCCAGGGCGACTACCGGCTCGACGCCTCGCGCAGCGCCCTCTATCTCCCGAACACGAAGGCCTTCCCCCGCAACACCGAGATCGAGGTCACCCTCACCTTCACCGGCGATCAGCCGGGCGCCTGGGTGCGCGACGTGGCGCCCACCCCCGAGGCGCTCACCGTGCGCGAGCGGCACTCGTTCGTGGCGCTCCCCGAG
Source organism: Longimicrobium sp. (assembly GCA_036389795.1). Lineage (NCBI taxonomy): Bacteria > Pseudomonadati > Gemmatimonadota > Longimicrobiia > Longimicrobiales > Longimicrobiaceae > Longimicrobium > Longimicrobium sp. The sequence continues at coordinate 1,960 of DASVWD010000052.1, read as the reverse complement.
CCCGGGTACGAGCCGCGCCTGAGCGACCCGCGCGCGGGCTTCTTCGGCATCTCCTTCTACGACTACTCGACGCCGATCGACCAGCCGATCGTGCAGCGCTACATCTCCCGGCACCGGCTGGAGAAGAAGGACCCGCGCGCGGCGGTCTCGGAAGCCGTGGAGCCGATCGTCTACTACCTGGACCGCGGGGCGCCCGAGCCGATCCGCACGGCGCTGCTGGAGGGGGCGCGCTGGTGGAACCAGGCGTTCGAGGCGGCCGGCTACCGCAACGCCTTCCGGGTGGAGCTCCTCCCCGAGGGCGCCGACCCGATGGACGCGCGCTACAACGTGATCCAGTGGGTGCACCGCTTCACCCGCGGCTGGAGCTACGGCGCCAGCGTCGTCGACCCGCGCACCGGGGAGATCGTCAAGGGGCATGTCACGCTCGGGAGTCTGCGCGTCAGGCAGGACTACCTGATCGCCGAGGGGCTGCTCTCGCCGTACGCCACGGGCACGGAGCGGTCGCCGGAGGCGGAGCGGATGGCGCTGGCCCGCATCCGCCAGCTGGCGGCGCACGAGGTGGGGCACACGCTGGGGCTGGCGCACAACTACATCGCCAGCACGCAGGGGCGCGCCTCGGTGATGGACTACCCGCACCCGGTGGTGAAGCTGACGGCGGACGGCCGCGTGGACCTGGCGGACGCCTACCGCGAGGGGATCGGGGAGTGGGACAAGGTGGCCATCACCTGGGGCTACCAGGACTTCCCGGCAGGGACCGACCAGCGGACGGCGCTGGAGCGCGTGCTGGCACAGGCGCGCTCGCGCGGGATCACCTTCCTCACCGACCAGGACGCGCGGCCGGTGGGGGGCGCGCACCCCGAGGCGCACCTGTGGGACAACGGCGCCGACGCGGGCGCCGAGCTGCGCCGGGTGATGGCGGTGCGGCGCGCGGCGCTGGCGCGCTTCGGCGAGCGGGCGGTGCGCGCGGGCCGCCCCCTGGCCACCATGGAGGAGGCGCTGGTGCCGCTCTACCTCCACCACCGCTACCAGGCCGAGGCCGCGGTCAAGCTGCTGGGCGGCCAGTGGTACTCGTACGCCCTGCGCGGCGACGCCCAGGAGCCGCTGCGCCCCGTCCCCGCCGAGGTGCAGCGGCGCGTGCTCGAAGACCTGCTGGCGACGCTCGCCCCGGCCGAGCTGGCGCTGCCCGGGAGCGTGCTGGAGAAGCTCCCGCCGCGCCCCTTCACCTACGACCGGCACCGCGAGCTGTTCGACCGCTACACGGGGCTGGTGTTCGACGCCGTGAGCCCCGCCGCCACGGCGGCCGACATGACGCTCTCGCTCATCCTGCAGCCCGAGCGCGCGGCGCGGCTGGTGGAGCAGCACGCGCTCGACCCGCGCCTCCCCGGCCTGGAGTGGACGCTGGACCGGGTCGTCGCCTCCGTGGTCGACCGGCCGGCCCAGACGCCGTACCACGCCGAGCTGAACCGCGCGGTGGAGCGCGTGCTGGTGGAGCGGCTGATGCGCCTGGCCGAGGACGCCCCGATGCCGCAGGTGCGCGCCGTGGCCACCCTGGAGCTGCGCCAGCTGCGCGACCGCATGCGCGCGGAAGGGGCGACGGACACGGGGGAGCGCGCCCACCGCCAGCTCGTGGCCGCCGACGTCACCCGCTGGCTGGAGCGCGACTGGCAGCCCCGCGACCGCCGCGACCCGCTCACCCCGCCCCCGGGAGCGCCGATCGGGATGGACGACGAGTGGGAGTGGTGACGGCTGCCAGATCGGATTGAGGATGCGAGAGCCCCGGCCTGACGCGGACCGGGGCTCCGCGATTGGTTGTGCAAGGGAGATGTCATCCTGAGTCTACCACCGCGCTGCGCGCGACCACGGAGGATGAAACGGGTGTGGGAGCATAAATTGGGCGGGTGGCGTCGGCAAAGAGGTCGGTAAGCTCATTGGTGCGAGAGAGCCCGTTCCTGAGTCAGAC
>DASVWD010000051.1 GCA_036389795.1 Longimicrobium sp. | reverse complement strand
CCCCCCCCCCCCCCCCCCACCCCGCGGCCGCCACCGAGGTCGCTCATCGCGCCACCTCCTCCGCGGCTTCGGCCAGGGCGCCGTCCGGGGGGAGCAGGACGCCGGGCGCAGCGGGGTCCGCCGTCCGCTCCGCCGACGCCGCGCCGCCGCGCAGGGTGGCGGCGGCCAGCTCCACGGCGTCCAGGATCTTAGTGTAGCCGGTGCAGCGGCAGAGGTTGCCGGAGAGGGCGTCGCGGATCTCGCCGCGGGTGGGGGCGGGGTTCTCTTCCAGGAGCGCGGCGGCGCTCATCAGGATCCCCGGGGTGCAGAAGCCGCACTGCGCGGCGCCGCACACGTCGAAGGCGTCCTGCAGCGGGTGCGGCACCCCGGGCCCGGTGCGCCAGCCCGCCAGCCCCTCCACCGTGCGCACCTCGCGCCCCACCGCCTCGTACACGGGGGTGATGCAGGAGAGCGTGGGGACGCCGTCCAACCACACCGTGCAGGCGCCGCAGTCGCCCTTGTCGCACCCCTGCTTGCTGCCGGTGAGCCCGATCCCGTAGCGCAGCGTCTCCAGCAGCGTCCAGTGGGTGGGCACGCCCACCTCGTGGGTGTCGCCGTTGACGCGGAGGGTGACCAGGTCCTTCATCGGTTGCGCCAGGGGGCTCGGGGTCCACGCTCCTTCCGCAGGAAAGTGCGTGCCAGCGGCGGAGTTGCCAGCCCTGTAGACTACCCGCCCCCGCCTGCGCTGTCAACGCCGCGCGGCCCGTTTTCGAACGCTCGTTCGAAGACGAAGACGCGGAGGGCGCGGGGGAGAGATCTCCTCTCGCGCGCTCCGCGTTTACGATTTTCCTGCGGAAGGGACATTCAGCTACGGATCTCGACCCGGACGAGCTTCTGCGAAATCGGGATCAGAAGCCCAGGTCGGCGAGGACGCCGCCGCGCGGGCTGAAGACGGCGAGGTTGGCCCCCGGCACTCGCCCCCAGTGCAGCCCGCCGACGCGCACGTTCACCGTCCCCGGGATGCGGATGTACACCGCCGCGCCGCTGTCGCCGGCACCCGAGCCGTAGGTGGCGAAGTCCTGGCACATGAGCCTCCGGTTGGCGGGGGCGGGCAGGGGCGCCACCACGTTCACGCAGGTGTTCGTGATCTTGCCGACCGTCCATCCCGTCACCCACCCCGTCTTGTCCACGACCGTCCCCACCACCGGGTACCAGACGTTGCCCACCACGTTCCACGAGCCCACCCAGGTGGTGGAGCCCAGCCCGGCCGTGCGCGCGATCAGGTTCCCCCAGGTGAGCGGCGGGGTGATCCGGATCGCCGTGGCGTCGCTCCGGCGGCAGCGCCACGGGACCGGCAGGCACGGCCACCCCACCGGGTCGGAGACCTCGGGCCCGACCAGGTTGGCGGGAGGCATGGGCTGGTAGACCTGGATCCCGTCCAGCCCCCAGAAGGCGGGGGTGCAGTGCGAGTTGGTCATCATCACCGGGCCGAACGGGGTGGGGTTGACGTTGTACCCCGACGTGCACCGGTACCAGGCGGCGGTGGTGATCAGCCACCCGCTCTCCAGCGGGGTGTGCACCCCGGTGAGCGGCTGCGCCTCCGCGCCGCCGGTCACCTTCACGACGGCCCCGTCCACCGGCACCCCGGCGGCGGCGAGCTCGCGCTGGACGCCGCTGCGCGCGCCCTCGTCGGCGATCCCCACCACCAGGCGGTTCTCCACCTCGCCCAGGTCCAGGAAGACGGCGCCGGAGACGGCCAGCACGGGGTCGGCGGCGCGGTCGCGCCAGCCGCGCAGCGTGCGGTAGTCGTAGCGCGCCTGCACGAAGCGGGTGCCGCCGCCGGTCTTCTCCACGTCGCCCAGCTCGGGCTGCGGGCGCGCGTCCAGCACCCGCACGGCCAGGTCCCGCTGCGACAGGTCGGTGAGCGCCACCACGCGGGTGTCGCCCTCGTACCAGTGGCCGGCGTACCCGGGGACCTCCGCCGCCACCTCGGCGAACTCCCGCTCGCCCTCGTACGGGTCGTCGGGCGGGGGGAGCTCGGTGTCCTCGGCCCGCGCGGAGACGTCTCCCGGGCTCACGGCGGAGGTGGGGGGCGCCTGCTCGGCGCAGGCGGCCAGGACCACCAGCGCGACGGCGGCGGCCAGTCCTCGCAAGGGGGCTCTCGATGTGGGCATGCATCCTCCGGCTGGTTGGCGGTTGAGGTCACGGCGGATTTGCCGTACGGTGGCAGCTCCATCCCATTCGTTACGTCTCGAAAAGGTCTAATTCGGGCGGGTCTCCGAGCCTGCTCCCGGTGAGTGTCCGCTACCTCCTTTCGATCCGCGGGGGCGTGCGCGCGAAACCCCGAGTCCGGCCGTGCGCCGGCCACGAGGGGCGTCATGAACCGCGCCGGCTTTTGCATTGATAGTCTGGTAAGGTGAGCTTGTCAACCGGGAGGGAACTGCGGCGCCGAGGAGGGGCTCCGGCCCCGGGGGACGTGCCCGCGCGTGGCCGATCCCACCGTGCCGGCAGGGAAAAGAGGGAGCGCGGCGGGACCGGGTGGACCCCGCCGCGCTCCGTACTCGCTCGCTCAGACCTCCGTTCGCGCGGCGTCCGGAACGGACCGGGCGCCGCGCCATCGGCCGTCCGTCACGCGCCCAGGTCGGCGAAGATGGCGCCGCGCGCGCTGAAGATCGACCGCTGGAACCCGGGGGCCACGATGCCTCCCCAGAGCATGCCCGTGACCTGCGCGTTCCCGCCGAACTGCAGGAACACCGGCGAGCCGCTGTCGCCCGGGCCCGCCATGTTGGTCATCAGGTACTGGCAGAGCAGCTGCCGGTTGGGCGGCATCACGATGTTGATGCAGGTGTGCGTGACCACGCCCTTGGTCCACCCCGTGGTGCGGCCCACCTTGTCCACCCACTGGAACGGCCACGGCCACCACTGCGGCGGGTTCAGCACGTTGAACGGCGCGATGCCGGCGGTGTTGATGCAGCCGGGCGCCCAGTGCACCCCGAAGCACCCGGTCCGGGCGATCTGGTTGGCCGCGGGCACGTTGCCCGGCACCGCGATCCGGGCGGCGTCGCTCCAGCGGCACACCCACGGCCAGCACGCCCACCCCGGCGGGTCGCTCACCTCGTTCCCGATGAAGAAGGGGGCGCCGAACACGTGCTGGTAGAAGGCGGTGCCGGTGTTCCACCAGAAGGCCTGCGTGCAGTGCGAGTTGGTCAGGTACGACGGCCACCCGGCCACCGCCGGGACCCCCAGCGTGCAGGTCCAGCTCAGCTGGTTCTGGATCTGGTAGCCGCTCTGCAGGGGGCGGAAGAAGTTCTGCAGCGTCTGGTACTGCTCGGGCTTGCCCACCACCTCGACGAGGGTGGCCTCCAGGGGGACGCCGGCCGCCTTGAGCTGCTCCTCCACCCCGGCGCGGGCGCTCTCGTCGGCGATCCCCACGCCCACGCGGTTCTGCACCTCGTTCAGGTCCGTGAACACGGCGCCCGGCACGTTCAGCACCGCGTCGCTCGCGCGGTTGCGCCAGTCGCGCAGCGTCGCGAAGTCGTAGCGCACCTGCACGAAGCGCGTGGCGCCGGTGCGCTTCTCGCCGTCGGCGGGCTCGGGCTGCGGGCGCGAGTCGATCACCCGGAGCGCCTGGTCCTGGTAGGCGAGGTCGGTGAGCTGCACCACGCGGTCGCCGTTCTCGTCGTACCAGTGCCCGGCGTACCCGGGGACCTCGCGCGCGATGTCTTCGTATTCCTGCTCGCCCCCGTAGACCACCGTGTCGGGAGCGGGGGCGAGGGAGTCGCGGGAGATCTCTTCGGCGGTCGCGGACTCGCTCACCTGTCGGTTGGGGCCCGTGGGGCCGGTGACCCGATCGTCGGCGCAGGCAGCCAGCACCAGCAGGGCGGCGGCCGCGGCCAGGGCGCGCAGCGGGGCTCTGTTCATGGGCATGTGCTCCTCCGTTTGGTCTCTCGGTCCACAGTGATGCTGCGCCGCGGCCCGGCGCTCCCCGCCCCTCCAGCGCGCATTCGTTCTTCACCCTGACGTACGGCAGGGCGTGAAAAGCGCTTGAGCTGGACGATGATCGGCTCTGGCCGCAGGTCCGGCGGATCGGGTCGGGCACCTCCCTGGCGGACGGGTGGATCGCTGCGCCGCGGCAGGGTGACGCCGTGGCGTTTCCCTGCGCGCACCGGTGCTGCGCAGGAGCACCAGGGCGGTGGCTCCCGAAGCCGGTGTGCGCGTGCCGTCGCCGCCTGCGCCCGTACCTCTCCCGTGCCCAGGGACCAGATCAGGCAGCGGTGGGCGCCGACAACTATCGGCGGCTTACGGGGATGATGCAAAACGCTGGCCACAAGTCGCCGCTCCGAATCCGACCTCCCGGGATCTGCTCCGCCACCCACGCGGCCGCCGGACGGACGGCCGTGATCCGGCGGAGTCGGAGCAGGCCGGTTCGTCCCGCCGGCCGCGCGGACCATCCCCCGCAGTCGCGTCCAGGCCCAGCCGCGTTCTCCCGGTCCGGGTCCCGGGGGAGATTGGATGCGGACGAAGCCGATCCCCCCGATCCCCCTCGCGAGACATGACCCACACGAACGCCCCTCCGCCGCCCGGGGTGCCGCTGCTGAAGGTGCTGCCGCGGCTGCTCAAGGACCCGCCGAACGTGCTCACCGGCCTCGCCCGCGGCGCCGGCGACGGCCCGCTGCGGCTGGGGGCCGGGCCGGCGTCGGTGTACGTGGTGACGCACCCCGACCACGTGCAGCACGTGCTGGTGGAGAACAACCGCAACTACTGGAAGGGCAGGCTCTTCAACCGCGCGTCGTTCGTCTTCGGGCGGGGGCTGGTGCTGAACGAGGGCGAGCACTGGCTGGCGCAGCGCCGGCTGATGTCGCCCGCCTTCGGGCACCAGCGGGTGGCGGCGCTGGTGCCGATCATGGCCGCGGTGGTGAGGAAGAAGATCGCCCGCTGGGAGGCCCAGGCGCGCGCGGGCCGGCCGGTGGAGCTGGTGCGCGAGATGATGCAGGTGACGCTGGAGGTGATCGCCCGCACCATGTTCTCGGCCGGGGTGACCGACGCCGACGTGGCCCGCATCGCGGCGGCGTTCGGGGTGCTGCTGGAGCACATGTCCCTGCGCTTCAACACCTTCTTCCTCCCCGAGGCGCTACCGCTCCCCGGGGCGCGGCGCGCGCGGGCGGCGCTGGCGGAGCTGGAGGGGATCGTCGCCCGCGTGGTGGCCGGGCGCAGGGCGGCCGGGGAGCGGCCCGGGGACCTGCTCACCATGCTGCTGGACGCGCGGGGCGAGGACGGGGCGCCCATGAGCGAGCGGCAGCTGCGCGACGAGGTGGTCACCACGCTCTTCGGCGGCTACGAGGCCACGGCCGACGCGCTGGCGTGGACGTGGCACCTGCTGGCGACGAACCCGCGGGCGGAGGCGCGGCTGCGCTTCGAGGTGGAGACCGAGGTGGCGGGCGAGGAGCCCGCCTTCGACGAGCTGGTGCGGCTGGAGTACACGCGGCGGGTGGCGCAGGAGTCGATGCGGCTGCTGCCGCCCTTCTGGTGGATCCTGCGCTCGGCGCTGGGCGACGACGTGGTCGGCGGGCGCCGGGTGCCGGCGGGGGCCACGGTGCTGCTCCTGCTGTACGCCACGCACCGGCACCTAGGGTTCTGGGACCACCCCGAGGCGTTCGACCCGGACCGCTTCCTCCCCGAGCGGGTGGCGGCGCGGCACCGGCACGCGTACCTGCCGTTCGGCGCGGGGCAGCGGGCGTGCATCGGGCGCCACCTGGCCATGCTGGAGATCCCGCTGGTGCTGGCGATGCTGGCGCGCCGCTTCCGCCTGGCGCCGGTGCCCGGGCGGCCGGTGACGGTGCGCGCGCTGGCCAGCTTGCGGGCCCGCGACGGGATCTGGATGCGGCTGGAGCGCGTGGAGCGGCCGAGCGCGGTGGAGGTGGGGTAGGACCCCGGTGCGAAGTGCGAAAGTGCGAAAGTGCGTGAGTGCGTGGACGAGATCAGGCAGCGGAAAATCAGGGGAGACGAGGATGAGCGGAGAGGTGTCTGCGCCGGTGGTGGTGACCTATCGGGACGAGTACCGGGAGCACTTCGAGGCGCTCAACCGGGAGTGGATCGAGCGCCTGTTCCACCTGGAGCCGCGCGACCGGGCGGCGCTCGGCGACCCGCGCGGGACGTACCTGGAGGGCGGCGGTGAGGTGTTCTTCGTGCTGGCGGACGGGGAGGTGCGCGGCACCTGCGCGCTCAGGAGGACGGGGCCGGACTCGTTCGAGCTGGGAAAGATGGCGGTGCGCCCCGACTCGCGCGGACGCGGCTACGGCGCCCTGCTGCTGCGCGCCGCCATCGACGCGGCGCGCGGGCGGGGGGCGCGGCGCCTGACGCTCTTCTCCAACCAGTCGCTCGCGCCGGCGCTGGCGCTGTACCGCAAGCACGGCTTCGCGGTGACGCGCGTGGGGCCGCACCCGGAGTATGCGCGGACCGACGTCGAGATGGAGCTGGACCTCACCGCGGCGGCCGCGGAGCCGGAACCCGAGATGGCCGCTCCGGCGGTGGAACCGGTCGGATCGTAGTCGGATGGCAAGGGGAAGGCGCCGCGGCGGGAGATGCCCGGCGGCGCCTTCGCTCCACGACCGGTCGAGACCGGCGACGGGTCAGCGGTCGCCCTTGTCGCCGTGGCCGGGCTTCGCCTTGTGCTTGCTGTGCTGCCGGCGGTCGGCGGCCAGCGAGCGGCCCACGTTCACCTGGTCGTCGGTGAAGCGCCCCCGCTCGTCGCGGCGGACGTAGCGCTTGTCGCCCGGGTTCGGCTCGATCAGCTCGCGCTCGCGCGCCATCCGTGCCTCCTGTTCGCAAGGTGAAAGGTGACAAGCACTTGGACTGGGCAGAAGGCGTGCCACCCCGATGCGGCCACCGGGAGAACACCCGGGACTGTGACGAACTGCTACCCGTTTCCCGCCCGAAGTGGGGCGGCCGTGCCCCATCGTGGACGGAGTGGCGACCGGCCGCTCCGTTCCCGTCGCCCCGGCATCGGGTTGTGGCGCAAGCGATTGCGGTGCGCGCGGTTGACTCCCCTTCCGCGCCCGGTTACCCTTCAGCCGGCTGGAAGTCGGCCCGACACGGCGCGGGCCGCGCCGGCGAGCCGCCGGGCCTCCCTGGCCCGGCGGTCCCCACCCCCACGTCAGGTAACCCTACGATGAAAAGATCTCTTGTGGCCTTTGCGTGCGTCGCGCTGGCCGCCTGCAACGCCCAGGACGCGACCTCGCCGCTGGCCCCGGCCGGGCCGGCGAACGCGACCGCGGGGACCACCGCGTTCCTGAACCAGCCGTTCACCCTGCGCACGGGCCAGACGGCGGTGGTGAGCGGCGAGGGGCTCTCGGTGCGCTTCGAGTCGGTTCCCTCGGACTCGCGCTGCCCCACGGGCGTGCAGTGCATCTGGGCTGGCAACGCGGTGGTGCGCGTGGTGCTCTCCAAGGACGGCAAGGCGGCCGGCTTCGAGCTGAACACCAACCTGGAGCCCAGGACGGCCTCGTACCTGAACTACGAGATCGAGCTGCTGCAGCTGGACCCGTACCCGACCGCGAAGGGCGGCGCGATCTCGCAGTCGCAGTACCGCGCCACCTTCGTGGTGCGCAAGGCGGCCGTGCTGGGCCAGCCGTTCGACCTCAAGGCGTTCGGCACCGCCACCATCGCGGGCGAGGGGCTGTCGATCCACTTCGACGGCGTGAACGCGGACTCGCGCTGCCCGAGCGACGTGACGTGCATCTGGGCCGGCGACGCCGAGGTGCAGCTCACGCTCTCGAAGGCCGGCTTCCCCTCGCAGACGGTGGTGCTGCACACCACGCTGGACCCGAAGTCGGCCTCCTACGCGGGCTACACGGTGAACCTGCAGGACCTGAAGCCGTACCCGGTGTCGACCAGCACCATCGCCCCGGGCGACTACGTGGCCACGCTGCTGGTGACCAAGCCGTAGCGACGCCTCCACCAACGGACATCCGCGGCGGCCCGGGGGAGCTTCCCCGGGCCGCTTCGCGTCGCCTCCGACTTCCTCGCGGCCCCCCGGCTTGCGCGAGCCGGGGACCGGCTGCGGCGACGGCGTGCCGCGCCCGGCCTCTTCCAGTCCGGCGTGCAGGCACTGGCGCGCGGCGGTTGACCGTTGCCGCGGGCCGGCTTACTCTCCGCTGGAAGACGGCGTGAGCGCGCGGCGGCCCACCTCGAGCCCGGTGCTTCCCGATGCACAGAACTCTTCTGGCCTTCGCCTGCGCCGCGCTGGCCGCCTGCAGCTCCCGGGACGCACCCCCGCCGAATTCCTCGGGAGCGGGGAGCGCGACCTCTCCACGGCACCCGCCCGCTTCCGATCCCGTTCCCACCGCGGCAGGCCCCGTTGTCCCGGACCAGCCGTTCACCCTACGCGTGGACCAGACGGCGCGGATGGACGGCGGGGGGCCGTCGATCCACTTCGACGTCGTGAAGGACGACTCGCGCTGCCCGAGAGGCATGACGTGCGTCTGGGCCGGCAACGGCGAGGTGCAGCTCACCCTCTCCAGCGCCGCCGTCGCGCCGCGGACGCTGGTGCTGAACACCAACCTGGACCCGAAGTCGGCGGCGTACGGGGGATACACGGTGGCGCTGCAGGCCCTCGAGCCGTACCCGGCGTCGACCACCCCTATCCGCCCGGGCGACTACGTGGCCACGCTGCTGGTGACCAGGCCGTAGCGACGCCTCCACCGGCGAACATCCGCGGCGGCCCGGGGGAGCTTCCCCCGGGCCGCTTTTTCGTGCTCTGCGTGGCCGCTTTCCGTCGCTTCGTTCCGGTCCGGTCCGCGATTACTTTCAGCGCTCCATGGGAGGACGACGATGGCGAAGAGCGGGCGATATTTTCGAATTCCCTGCGCCCTGGCAGAGGAGGTCGCGCGAGAGGCTCGTACACGCGGCCAGCCGTTCGCCGCCGCCGCGTCCGAGATGCTGGAGGAGGCGGTCAGGGTGCGTCGCGTGCCGGGGATCGTGTTCGCCGATGGACCGACGGGCCGGCGGGCGACGCTCACGGGGACGGGGCCGGACGTGTGGGAGGTGATCGCGACGTGGAAGGCCGCGGGAGAGAGTCTGTCGGCGCTCGCGGAGGAATATCCCTGGCTCGCGGAGTCGCAACTACGCGTCGCGCTCCGGTACTACGAGACGTATCCAAGGGAGATCGACATGCGCCTGGGCCGTGAGGAGTACTGGACTCCGGAGCGCGTCCGCAACGAGTTCCCCTTCCTCACGCCATCAGTCTACGCGAGCCAGCGCCAGAGCCGCGATATGCCTCCCGACGAGTGCTGACTCCAGCCAATCCATGCCGGATCTGACCGCCTGTACAGTCCGTTTTGTCCGGCCGTCCACTCAGTTCGTTTTTCCCTTGCGCTCCGGCACGGTTCGGCATTATATACGCTCCTCGCGCGTCGAGCCGCCGCCGCCCGACGCGCCCGCCGCGGGTGCCGTAATCCGTCGAAACCGCCAGCGTCCGTTGCAGCGCGCGGACCCCCGCCAGATCCGCAGGGGCCTTCGCGTGAGGGATGGTCGTCCCTCGGAATCCGGCGCGAAACCATGGAAAGGAGAGCGCATGGCCGCAGGTGTGGAGGTGGGAGGGGAGGACGCGGAGGCGCGGGACGGGCGGGTGGCCCTGGAGGCGCAGCAGCGGCAGAACCTGCTGAGCCACTGGCTGATCCTGCCCTGCGGCGTCCTTGTCACCCTTCTGGGGTGGGGGACGGGGACGCTCCGCCTCGCGCCGGGCGCGGCGGTCGCGCTGGGGCTCGCCTTCTTCGCGCTGATGGCGGCGCTGCACCGGCTGCACCGCGCGGGGCGCTTCGCCGCGTGGCAGTTCCGCGCGCTGGCGGCGGCGGACGCGGCGATCCTGGCGCTGCTGGTGGTTGCGGGCGGACGGGCGGGCTACCTGGCGTTGCCGGTGGCGGTGTTCGCCGCGGGGCAGACCACCTACCTGCACCCGCGGGCCGGGCGCGACTTCCTGCTCGCGGCGGCGCTCCTCTACGCACCGGCGCGCGCGGCCGGCCTGGCGCTGGCGGGCGAGGCGGCGCCGCCCGCGTGGATTGCGCTGGAGTGGGCGTTCGCCGCGGGGCTCGGCTTGGTCGTCCACCTCCGGCAGGCGGCGCGGGTGCGGCGGCTGGAGGCGGCGCGCGCGGCGCTCCGGCGCGTGGAGCGCGGCGACCTGACCGTGCGCCTGGGCGCGGCGCCGTGCGACAACGTGGGCCTGCTCTGGCTGGCGGTGGACCGCACGGTGGCGGCGCTGCGCGGCGTGGTGGGCGAGATCCAGGAGCAGGCGCACGCGCTGGCCGCGCTCTCCGACCAGCTGGCGGCGATGGCGGCCCAGGTGGAGGGCGCGGCCGAGGACGCGGGGCAGGCGAGCGACGAGATCGCCCGCGAGGCGGAGCGCCAGCTGGCGCTGGTGGCCGAGGGGCGCGCCCGCACCGAGGAGGCGGCGCGCGCGGGGCGGGCGCTGGGCGAGAGCGCCGCCGGCTCGTCGGCGGGGGCCAGGGCGATGGCGGCCGAGGCGGGCGCGCAGGCGGAGCGCATCCACCGCACCGGCGAACTGCTGCTGAGCCTGGAGGGCGGCTACCGCCGCTCGGCCGCGGCGATGGACGCGCTGGAGGAGGCGGGCGGCCAGGTGGGCGGCTTCGCCGGCACCATCCGCTGGGTGGCCGAGCAGACCAACCTGCTGGCGCTGAACGCGGCGATCGAGGCGGCGCGCGCGGGCGAGCGGGGGCTCGGCTTCGGCGTGGTGGCGGGCGAGGTGCGGCGGCTGGCCACCGAGTCGGCCGGCTCGGCGGAGCGCATCGCCGGGGTGGTGGCGCGCACGCACGCGGCCATCGTGGAGATGCGCGAGCGGCTGGCCGCGGAGGGCGGGCGCGTGGCCGGGGCCAGCGACGCGGCCGAGGAGAGCCGCTCGGCGCTGGCGGCCATCGTCGACGGCCTGATCGAGACGGTGGACGGGATCGAGCGCATCGCCGGAGAAGCCGAGGCGCAGTCCGCCGCGCTCGACGGGCTCAGGCGCGGGATGGAGGAGCTCGACCAGGCCGCCCGCCGCGTGCGGGAGCGCACCCTGGAGAGCGCCGCCGCCGCCGAGCACCAGGTGGCCGCCATGCAGGAGGTGGCCGCCGGGAGCCAGCAGCTCGCCGAGGTGGCCGGCGCGCTGGACTCGCTCGCCGCCCGCTTCCGCGTCGGCGCCGCGCGCCAGGCGCCGGCGCCGGGGCCCGCGCCGGCTCCGCGCCCCGGGCCCGCCGGCGAGCCGAAGTCCGTCGTCCCGAAGCGGAAGCGCGTCCCGGCCGGAGTGTGAGCGGCATCCTTCCTTTTCCGTTCCCCAATCCAACCATATCGGCCCGGTATGAAGATCCGAGAGATGGTCCGTCTCCTCCACGTGGACGGCTGGTACCTGGTGCGGACGAAGGGGGGCCACCACCAGGACAAGCACCCGATCAAGCGCACGCTGGTGACCATGCCGGGCGACCCGCACCACGACCTGGCGGCGGGCACCCTGGGGAGCCTGCTGCGGCAGGCGGGGCGGGACCGATGAGGTACCTGGTGGTGATCGAGGCCACCCGGACGGGCTACTCGGCGTACGCGCCGGACCTGCCCGGGTGCGTGTCCACCGGCGCCACGCCCGGCGAGGTGGAGGCGAACATGCGTGAGGCCATCGACCTGCACCTGCGCGGCCTGCGCGTCGAGGGCTACGACGTCCCCCCGCCGCAGAGCCTGGCGGTGTACCTGGAGGTGGCCCCGCCGGGGTCGAGGCGCCGGGGTTGAGGAGGCATCGGCAGGGATGGCCTCGCGCCGGGCGGGTGAACCCGCAGCAACAACGGCGAAAAGCCTGCCTTCGCAGGCTCCATCCGTGCCGGTGCAGGTTCGGTGCGGAGAGGCTGGCTCTTCTCAGGAACCCCATGCGCGAGCCGTACACGCAGTTGTATCTTCATGTGACCTGGTCGACCTGGGACCGGCTGCCGCTCATCACGCCGGACCGGCAGCCGGTGGTCTACGCCTCCATCCAGCAGCAGTGCTCCGTGCTGGGGGCAGACGTGCTCGCCATCGGTGGGATCGAAGACCACGTGCACGTGCTCCTGCGCTTCCGGCCGACGCACTCGATCTCGCACCTGGTCGGCAGGATGAAGGGCGCCTCCTCGCGCGTGGTGGAGCAGGCTTCGCGCGAACCCTTCAAGTGGCAGGGAGCGTATGGCGCCTTCACCGTCTCCAAGCGTGGGGTTCCCGTAGTCCGCGACTACGTGCTGAACCAAACGGAGCACCACCGGTCCGGTGTTCTGATCCACGCGCTGGAGCTGACCTCCGCGCCGCCGCCAGCGAACCCAGCCTCCTCGCGCTAAACTCGCGGCGGCGCCGGAGGAGCCTGCGAAGGCAGGCTTTTCGCCGTTGTTGCCGCGGGTTCACCCGCCCCTGAACCAGGGATCTCCCACCTTCCCCCCATGCCCCTCCCCCGCTCCCACTTCGCTTCAGCCATCGCCCTGACCGTCGTCCTCGCCGCGTGCGCGCTGGCGGGGTGCGAGCGCGCGCGGGAGCGCCCGGGCGAGGGCGGCGCCGGGGCGGAGCTGGTGCTCAGGGGGATCGAGGCGTTCTCGCAGCACCGGCTGGGCGACATGGAGGCGGTGCTCGACTCCGCCGTCCGCCGGCGCGGCATCCGCGGCGAAGACCGCGCGACGGCCGAGCAGCTGCTCGCGCTCCTCGCCTGGCGCTACCGGGGCGACGAGCGGCGCGCGCACGCGCACTACCGCCGGGCGCTGCGGGCCGGCGCGCTGCGCTCGCGCACCCATGCCGGGATCGCGCGGATGGAGCGCGAGGCAGGACGGTCCGCCGAGGCGTGGGAGGCGGCGGAGCGGGCGCTGGACGCGGCGGAGTCGCGGGGCGACTCGGCGGCGGCCCTGGTGGAGCTCGCCCGCACGGCCGTGGAGCCCGCGCTGGAGGCACGGCTCGGCGGCCACCCGCTCGCGCCCGGCGAGCGGGGCGCGGTGGAGCGGGCGCTCCGCCGGCTGGAGCCGCTGGTGCGGGCCGAGCCGGGGCTCCTGGAGCCCGCGCGCGTGCAGCTCACCGCCGCGCTGCTGCTGGACGACGGCCCCGCCGCGCTCGCCGCCTGGCGCTCGTACTTCCTCTCCGTCCGCTACGACTCGGCCGGCGTGCTGGCCGGGCCGCGGCGCGCGCTGGAGGCCGTCCTCCCCGCCTGGCGCGGGCCGCGGGCTTCCACGGCGGAGCGGCGGGCGCTCGCCCTGGCGCTGGCGGGGTCGCGGCTCTTCCCCGAGGCCGCGCTGGTGGCCGTCGGCGATCCGCGCGTGGGCGGCGACCCGGAGGTGCGCGCAGCGGCGGCGTGGGCGGACTTCACCCGCGAGGCCCGCGAGGCCGCCGACTCCTACTACCGCAGCACCGCGCTCGGCCGCGGGCGGCCGGACTCGCTGCGCAGCGCGCTGAGCGACGCCGCGCGACGCCTGTGGGACGTCCTGCGCCCCGGCGAGCCGGCGCCCGCCTTCGGGATCGAGCGCTTCCGGCGCGAGGTGGAGCGGCGCTTCGGCGCGGTGGCGGACCTGGGGACCACGGCCGGCTACTACGACCTGCACATGGGGCACGCCGTGGTGGACCGCGAGCAGGTGGTGGAGCAGTACGGCCGGCGCGCGCGGCTACGCTACGTGGCGCTCGACGAGATGGTCTCCAACGGCTTCCAGACCTGGGCGTGGGACGGCGAGTCGGCGCACGGCGGCTGGGCCGACCCCGACGTCATCTACGAGGTGCGCTCCGCCCGCGCCGGCATCCCCGTGCGCGCCTGGGCGGCGCTGGCCGACCCGAAGGAGCGCGCCCGGCAGGCCGAGCGCATCGCCCGCGACAGCGCCGAGGACTGGCGCCGCGCCGCGCGCGATCCCTACGCCTTCCTCCCCGGGATGCGCTGGCGGCTGCAGCGCGACGCGGCCGGGCGCATCGCCGCGCGGCTGCGGGCCAGGGGCTTGCGGGGCGCGGCGCTGCGCGAGGCCTTCGTGGCCGAGTACGAGCGCGCCGTGCTGGAGTCCGACATCTTCGGGCACGAGGGGCGCCACGCCATCGACCAGCGCGTGCACGCCGCGAAGAACGGCGCCGACAGCGAGTTCCGCGCGAAGCTCTCCGAGGTGGCCTTCGCGCCCGAGCCCCGGCTGTCGCTGGCGAACCTGGTCCACCCCAACCTGGGCGACCGCACGCCGCACGGGCAGGCCGGTCTGCGGTTCATGCGCGGCCTGGAGGCGTGGATGCGCGCCCACGCCGCCGAGGTGCGCGGCCTGGACCCGGCGCGCCCCCTCCTGCCGCAGGCCCCGCTCCTCGGCGACGCCCAGCTCCGCGCCGCCGCCCGCTCCATGGACCCGTTCGCCGCACCGGGAGCACCCTGAGCGGCGCACCTCGCACCTCGCACCCCGCACTTCGCACTGCGGGTTCGGGCGTGTCCCTCCGCTGCGCTCCGGGCCGGGCTGCGCGCGCGGTAGGGCACGATACGACTGTGCCCAACCGCGCCGGGCCACCGCCGCCACGATACCCCTGTGGCGGCGGCGTCCCGGCCCTGTCGGGCGCGCATCCCT
>DASVWD010000050.1 GCA_036389795.1 Longimicrobium sp. | reverse complement strand
GCGGGCCCGCCGCGGCGCCGGCCGCCAGGACGCCGGCCAGCAGGCCCGCGCACCCCAGCAGCACCGCCGTCAGTCGCTTCGCGTCACGCATGGCTTCCTCCATCAATCGGTGGGAGAGGATGTCCGGCCGGGTGGGCTCCGGAAGGGCCGGATGGGCGCCGGGGCTCCGGCGTCCGCGCGGCCCGCGAGTGCGTGATTCGTCGGCAAGGGTCCGGGGGGCGCATACTACATCGGCTCCGGAGGGAAGACAAAGCGCGCCGATTTCCGTTCGATCCCCGTCCGCCGGCCGCCGCCGCCCGGCACCCGTGTCCGGCGAGCTGTCCGTATCTGCGCGGGACCGGGTGCCCCTTGCGTAATTCGCTCGCACATAACAATATCCGTGTCTCGGCTCAACCTTCTTTCCCCGGGCCGTCACCCCCACCCTCTCACCCCTCTCCCGCCGTGTTCTTCCTGAAGCTCCTGGGCGGCGCCGCGCTCGAAGACGACGGCACTCCGGTCACCGGGCGCCCGGTGCACCGGCGGCGGCTGGCGCTGCTGGCCGTGCTGGCGGCCGCGCGGGGGCGCACGGTCGGGCGCGAGCGGCTGGTGGGGTACCTCTGGCCCGAGAGCCCGGGCGACGCCGCGCGCCACCTCCTCTCCGAGTCGCTCTACATCCTGCGCAAGGCGCTGGGCGAGAACGCCTTCGTGGCCGCGGGCGACGAGGTGGGGCTGGACCCGGCCGTGGTGGCCAGCGACGTGGCCCTCTTCCAGGACGCCCTGGAGAAGGACGACCCCGCGGCCGCCGCGGCCCTCTACGCCGGGCCGTTCCTGGACGGCTTCGCGGTGAGCGACGCCCCCGAGTTCGAGCGCTGGGCCGAGGAGGAGCGCGACCGCCTGGGGCGCGCCTACGCCCGCGCGCTCGAGGCGCTGGCCGAGGCGCGCGAGGCCGAGGGCGACCCGCTGGGCGCCGCCGAGTGGTGGAAGCGCCTGGCCCGCCACGACCCCTTCAGTTCGCGGGTGGCGCTGCGGGTGATGCGCGCGCTGGAGACGGGCGGCGAGCGGGCGGCCGCCGTGCGCCACGCGGCGGTGCACGCCGCCATGGTGCGCCAGGAGCTGGGCGTCGAGCCCGACGCCGAGGTCGAGGCGCTCGCCCGCCGCATCCGCGAGGCCCCCCGCCCCGCGCCCGCCGCCCCCGCGCCGCCTCCCGCCGCGGCGGCGGCCCCGGCCGAGACGCGCCGCGCCCCGGCCCCGGAGCCGGCGCCGGCCGTCCCCGCCGCCGTGGTCCCCGCCGCCGCGGACGAGGACCGTCCGTACGCGGCCGAGGTCGAGCGGCGCGCCGCGGGGCCGTCGCGGTGGCTCCAGCGGCCGCGGCACCCGCGCGGGCTGGCCACCGTGGCGATGGTGGGGGCCATCGCCATCGGGCTCACCCTGGGGCTGCAGCGGCAGAGCCCGGCGGGCGAGGACTCGAGCGTCTACATCGTCCTCCCCTTCGCCGAGCACGGGGGCGGGGCCACGTTCAGTCCCGACCAGGCCGAGCTCCTCCTGCACGACGCCCTCTCGCGCTGGACCGACCTGCAGCTGGTGGACGCCCAGCGCGCCCGCGACCTGCTGGCGCGCTACGGCGTGCCGAAGACCCTCTCCGAGGCGCGGGAGATCGCGCGCCAGGCGGGGGCCGGGCGCATCCTGTGGGGCGAGATCACCCCGCTGGGCGACAGCGTGGCGGTGCGGGCCGGGCTCTACGACCTGCGCCGGGGCGGCGACGCCCCCGAGCACACCATCCGCTTCGGGAAGGACCTGGGCGGCGCCTCGGCCCGCATGGGCGAGCTGGCCGCCGCGCTCCTGGGGCGCGAGGTGAACCCCGCGGGCGACGCCGAAGACGCCGCCGGCACCACCTCGCTGGCCGCCTGGCAGGCGTACCAGCGCGGCCGCCTGGCCATGGCGCGCTGGGACCTGGAGGCCGCGCGCGAGCAGCTGGCGCGCGCCGTGGAGACCGATCCCGGCTTCGCCGCCGCGCACCTGTGGCTGGCGCAGGCCATCGCCTGGACCGGCCAGTCGGACCCCGCCGAGTGGCGCGGCGACGCGGCGCGGGCCCTGGCCGACTCGGCCCGCCTGGCCCCGCGCGAGCGCGCCCTGGCCCGCGCCCTCCTGGCGCTCGGCAGCCACCGCTTCCCCGAGGCGTGTGCCGCGTACGACGCCCTGGTGGCGCGCGACTCGGCCGACTTCGCCGCGTGGTTCGGCCTGGGCGAGTGCCACCGGCGCGACTGGGTGGTGCTCCCCGACCCGGCCAGCCCGTCAGGGTGGCGCTTCCGCGGCAGCTACCACCGCGCCGTGCAGGCGTACGGGCGGGCGCTGCGCACCGTCCCCTCCTCGCACCTGGCCTTCCGCGGCGCGGGGTTCGCCCGGCTGAACGAGCTGCTGCAGGCCGACCCCACCCTGCTGCGCTTCGGGATGAGCACCGGGGCCGACACCGTGCGCTTCGCCGCCTACCCCTCGCTCGCGGCCGACACGCTGGCCTTCGTCCCCTGGCGGGCGGAAGACGTGGCGGCGCTCCGGCGCGAGACGATCCCGGCCACCCGCAACGCGGCCGTCTCCCGCAACCGGGCGGTCCTGCGCGGGGTGCTGCTGCAGTGGGCGCGCGCCTTCCCGCAGAGCCCCGACGCGTACGAGGCGCTGGCCGCGGGGCTGGAGACCATGGGCGAGATCCGCGCGGTGCGCCAAGGGCAGCCTTCGGCGTTCACCGCGCTCCGGCAGGCGCGGATGCTGGCCCGGAGCCCCGAGCAGCGGCTGCGCCTGTCGGTGGCGCAGGTGCGGCTGTACCTGCGCACGGGCGAGTGGGAGCGGGCGCGGGCCCTGGCCGACTCGGCCCTGGCCGGGTGGGCGGACCCCGGGCCGCGCGAGGCCCGCGCGCTGGCGCCGCTGGCGGTGCTCACCGGCCGGGCCGAGCGGGCGCGGGCGCTGGTGCGCGCCGGCGTCCCCGAGGAAACGTTCTTCACCCCGCAGGGGCAGATGGTGCAGGTCCCGGCGCCGCTGGCCGAGGCGTGGGCCGACGCGCTGGTCTACGGCTCGCTGGGGATGGCGCGCGAGAGCGAGGCCGCCGAGCGGCAGGTGGAGCGGCTGATCGGCACCTGGATCGCCCCCGCCAACCGGGCCGCCGTGCGCACCGCGCTGCTCGGCTCGCCGCGGCGGCTCGGCTGGGGGCTGGGGGCGGCGCGGGCGTGGCGGGCGCCGCTGGCCGAGCCCGACTTCGTGGTGGAGATGCAGCAGCTCCTGGCGCGCGGCGACGCGCGCGCCGCCCGCGAGCGGCTGGCCGGGGTGGCCCAGGCGCGGGGGAGCCGCCGCCCGGGCGACCTGACGCTCGACTTCGTCTTCCCCGAGGCGGAGCTGCGCCTGGCGCTGGGCGACACGGCCGGCGCCGTGGAGGAGCTGGACCGCACGCTGGCGGCGCTGGAGGCGCTCCCGCCCACGGTGCTGGACCGGGTGGACGAGGCGGCCGGCCTCACGCGCGCCATGCGCCTGCGCGCCGCCGTGGCGTCGGTCCGCGGCGACCGCCGCACCGCCGAGGC
>DASVWD010000049.1 GCA_036389795.1 Longimicrobium sp. | reverse complement strand
GCGGTTCCCGCGTACACATAAGGCAGGCCTCCTTGAGCGGGTGCGTTGGTCTTCGACAAACCGTACGCTCCGCACAAGAGCCTGCCGCGTCAAGAGTTTTCTCTTGGCGCGGCTCCTCTTTGGAATTATGACCAGCCCTCAGTAGATTCCTCGGGCGCCGCCCAGCCCAGGTGTGAAAGCCGGATCGGTGCCGCGGCGCCGCTCGGAATGACATGGCTCGGAGGACTGGATTGCATGCTGAATCCTGAAACCCGGTGCTGGTGCGTTCGTGCGCAGCTCAAGCGCACTCACGCACTTGGCACCTCCGCGGCGCGGGGCGTGCATGCAGGGGAGGCGATGAGCCGCTGCTCACCCGCCGGAAATGGCGCCATTGCGTGAGTCTGGCTCACTCGTAACTTCGAGCGTGGGGTTCCCGGCCGCACCTTCCGGCGAGACCGGCCGCCCTTCCACCAGAGGCCCGAGGAACTGGCAGATGACCGAGAAGAACACCGGCGCCCCGAGCGAGCAGGAGTCGCGCGAGGTGGCCGAGGCCGCCCGCGAGACCGAGTGGGCCGCTCCCAGCTTCGTGCGCGAGCTGTTCCTGGGCAACTTCCGGCTGGACCTGATCCACCCGTACCCGCGCCAGTCGGCCGAGGACAAGGCCAGGACCGACGCCTACATGGCGAAGCTCCGCCGCTTCCTGGAGGAGAGCGTCGACCCCGACG
The DNA here is from genome assembly GCA_036389795.1 of Longimicrobium sp. Classification (NCBI taxonomy): domain Bacteria; kingdom Pseudomonadati; phylum Gemmatimonadota; class Longimicrobiia; order Longimicrobiales; family Longimicrobiaceae; genus Longimicrobium; species Longimicrobium sp. The sequence continues at coordinate 10,093 of DASVWD010000049.1, read as the reverse complement.
AGATCGACCGCACCGGCGAACTCCCCCCCGAGGTGGTGCAGGGCCTGAGGGAGCTGGGCGCGTTCGGGCTCAAGATCCCCGAGGAGTACGGCGGGATCGGGCTGTCGCAGCTGGGCTACGGGCGCACCATCGGCATGGTCACCAGCTACGACGGCAACCTCACCGCGCTCCTCTCCGCGCACCAGTCGATCGGCGTGCCGCAGCCGCTGAAGATGTTCGGCACCCCCGAGCAGAAGAAGAAGTACCTCCCGCGCCTGGCCGCGGGCGCCATCAGCGCGTTCGCGCTCACCGAGCCGGGGGTGGGCTCCGACCCGGCGGCGATGACGGCGACGGCCACGCCGACGGAAGACGGCTCCGCGTTCATCCTGAACGGCGAGAAGCTGTGGTGCACCAACGGCACCATCGCCGAGCTGCTGGTGGTGATGGCGCGCACCCCCAGCAAGTTCAAGGACGGGAAGGAGATCCCGCAGATCACCGCCTTCATCGTGGAGACGGACTGGCCGGGGGTGGAGGTCACCCACCGCTGCCGCTTCATGGGGCTCAAGGCGCTACAGAACGCGGTGATCCGGTTCACCGACGTGCGCGTCCCCCGCGAGAACATCATCATGGGCGAGGGGAAGGGGCTCAAGCTGGCGCTGATCACGCTGAACACCGGGCGCCTGACGCTGCCGATGAGCGCCGCGTACGGGAGCAAGAAGGCGGTGGAGATCGCGCGCAAGTGGGCCGCCGAGCGGGTGCAGTGGGGCGCGCCGATCGGCAGGCACGACGCGGTGGCGCAGATGCTGGGCGCCATGGCGGCCGACCAGTTCGCCATCGAGTCGATGGCCGAGCTCTCCAGCGCGCTGGCCGACCAGGCCAGGAACGACATCCGCCTGGAGGCGGCCGTCGCCAAGCTGTGGACCACCGAGGTGGGCTGGCGGATCATCGACGACCTGCTGCAGATCCGCGGCGGCCGCGGCTACGAGACGGCCGACTCGCTGGCCGCGCGCGGCGAGCTGCCGATCGCGGTGGAGCGGGCGATGCGCGACTTCCGCATCAACCGCATCTTCGAGGGCAGCTCCGAGATCATGCGCCTCTTCATCGCCCGCGAGGCGGTGGACACGCACCTGCAGGTGGCGGGCGACATGATCAAGCCCGGCATCTCCACGGGCGAGAAGCTGAAGGCGATGGTGAAGGCGGGCGCCTGGTACGCGGCGTGGCTGCCCAAGCGCTTCGTGGGCGGGGGCCAGGTGCCCACGGCGTACGGCGAGTTCGGGCCGCTGGCCAGGCACGTGCGCTACGTCGAGCGCACCTCGCGCAAGCTGGCGCGCAACATGTTATACGCCATGGGCAAGTACCAGGCGAAGCTGGAGCGCAAGCAGGCGGTGCTGGGACGCTTCGTGGACATCGGCGCCGAGCTGTACGCCATGAGCTGCGTGTGCGTGCGCGCCCACGACCTGCGCGACGGGCCCAACGGCAAGGAGGCGGTGCGCCTGGCCGACGTGTTCTGCCGCCGCGCGCGGCTCAAGGTCAAGAAGCTCTTCCACGACGTGTGGGACAACGCCGACGACGCGACCTACAAGCTCGCGCAGGACGTGCTGAAGGGCCGCTACGCCTGGATCGAGGCGGGCGCGCTCCGGACCATCCCCGAGGGCGCGCAGGCCCCCGGCGGCGCCGCCCAGCCCCCGGTCGAGCGCTCCGTCTCGGGCGAGCGCCCGGCGACGCGGGTGGGGGCGAGCGGGTAAAGTACGGAAGTACGGGGTACGGGGTACGGCGGCCCCGCGGCAGGCATCCTGCCGCGGGGCCGCCCGCGTTTCCGCCCGATGCTCCAAAGACCTGCCTCGGCTGCGCCGGCGGGCGCGGAACCGTTCAGCGCGCCTTGACCCACTCTCCGGAACCGCCGAAATTTCACTTGCCGCCGTGGGGCGAGGCGCCTAACCTTCGCCTTTGCGTCTCTCTTTCCTTTTCCGAATGCTCCCGACGGTGGGGTCGCGCATTCGCGCCCTTCCGCCTGCCTGGACACGCTCGCTTCACGCCGCCGCCGGGATCTGAGCCGGCGCGGCTTGCCGGTGTCGGCACGGTCTCGGTCCGCCGCCCCGCGTGGTCGGGTGGGGCGAAAGCGGCCGTGCCGGCGCGGCGCGCTCACCCCTCACCCGGGAGGACCCATGCGGAAGCTCAGGCTGGACCTGGAGGAGCTGGCGGTGGAGTCGTTCGACACCTCCACGAGCGGAGCGCCGCGCGCGGGTACCGTGCGCGGCAACATCGCCACCGACTCGATCGCCATCGGCGCCGCGGAGCCGGCGCCGGTCGGCACTTACCAGAAGACGTGCATGATCGACTTCTGCGCCGACTCGTGGCAGAGCGGGTGCCTCACCTGCGCCGGTACCTGCGGGGAGGACACCTGCCAGGACACCTGCAAGGACAGCTGCTACAGCTGCTTCGGGCAGGAGACCTGCTACGGCTACGGCACCTGCATCACGGCGTGCCTGCGCACCTGCCCGTCGGGCGGCGACGTCTGCTGCGCCTGAGCGCCTCGCCACCCGCGACACGGCCCCGCGGCGCTTCCGCCGCGGGGCCGCTCGCATGTCCGCTGCCGCCCCGCCCGTCAGACCGGGCAGATCCGCGCGGTGGAGGAGACGGTCACGCTCTTGGTGGCCTGGGCCGTGGCCCCCGCGGCGTCGGTGACGACCACCTTCAGCGTGAAGCTGGAGCTGCCGGTGTTCACGTAGAGGTCCTCGCCGCTGCCCACCCACGTGCTGTTGCGGTACCAGTTGTAGGTGTACCCCGGCGTGCCGCCGGACGCGCTCGCCCACCAGTAGCAGGTGCGGTTCGGCAGCACCGAGCTGGGGCCCCCGATGGTGACCGTGAGCGGATTGACGATCACGGGCGGGCTCAGGATCTTGTACGCGTTCAGCTTGCCGCGCCCGTACTGGCTCGCCGCGCCCCAGGGGTCAGTGTTGTTCAGGATGCGGTCTCGCGCCTGCGCGTAGGTGAGGTTCGGCTCGCGCGAGAAGAGCAGCGCGGCCGCCGCCGACACCTGCGGCGCCGCCGCCGAGGTACCCGAGAAGGTGGTGGTGAAGTTGATGTCGCCGTTGGGGCCGTCGTTGCAGCCGTCCGCACCCCACAGGTCGGTGGTGAGCACGTCGCCGATGCAGTGGCCGGTGTAGTGCCCGCTGGGGGCCACGATGTCCAGCTCCGGCCCCTCGGGCGAGTAGTTGGTGAGGGCGCCGTTGCGGTTGATGGCCCCCACCGCGATGGCGCTGGCGAGCGTGGAGGGGTAGAGCAGACCGCCGATGATGCCCCAGTCGCGGTCCGAGGTGTTGCCCCCCGAGAACACCACGATGGCGCCCTTGCCGCCGCGCCCCTGCGTGGTGGCGTTGTTCACCGCCGCGGTGATGGCGTTGCTGGGCGCGCCGCCGCCCCAGCTGTTGCTGAGCACGTCGCTCACCACCGCCTGCCACGCCCAGTTGAGCCCGTCGGCGATGCGGGCGTCGGTGTTGGCCACGCCGTCGCGGAAGATCCGCACGGCGTTGAGCTGCACGCCGGGCGCGATCCCGGCGCCGCCCAGGCTGTTGTTGTGGATCATGTTGATGATCCCGGCCACGTGCGTGCCGTGCGAGTCGGCGGGGCGCGGGTTGAACCCGTTCTCGCCCTGGGTGACGTTGGGCCAGAAGGTGTCGAACTCCTGCCCGCCGTTGATGGCCAGGTCCAGGTTGTCGCGGTCCACGCCGTCGTCGATCACCGCCACCTTCACCGTGGAGGTGCCCAGCGACAGGTTCCAGGCCTCCTCGGCGTAGTCGTCCACGCGCGCGCCGTTCAGGAAGGCGGTGTTCTTCAGGTAGTACTGCCAGCCGTAGTACGGGTCGGTGGGCACGTACTGCGGCCGCCGGTCGCTGAGCTTGTCGGGGTCGGCCCACTCCACCAGCGGGTGGCGGTCCAGCTCGGCCGCCAGGCGCAGCGGGTCGGCGCCCGCGGGATAGGCCAGCCAGTGGTCCAGCTCGCCGCGCCCGGGGTTCGGCTCGCGCACCACGCGCATCCCCAGCGACGCGGCCAGGCCCCGCACCTGCTCCGGGCTCACGCCGTCGCGGAAGCGGACGATCACGCGGTCCACCAGCAGCACGTCGGCGTTGCCGGCCACGGTGCGGAACGCCGTGCTGGCGAAGCGGAAGCGCCCGTCGGCGCGCAGCCGCGCCACGGCGGCCGCGGCGGCGGCGTGGTCGGCGCCGGCCAGGCGCACCAGGCGGTGCCCCGGCACGTTCGGCAGCTCCTGCAGCGCGGCGAGGCGCACCCCCGCCGGCGTGAGGGCGGCGCGCACGGCGGCGTCGGCCGCGGCCGGCGGCAGGTCGGAGGCCACCACCAGGCGCTCGGGGTCGGCCTTCAGGTACACCGGCTCGCCCTGGTGGTAGTAGAAGGGCGCCCCCTGGTCGGCCGCGGCGCGCGCGGCGGCGGGGCCCCCCGGCTCCACCGGCGTCCCCGCGTCGCGCGCGCATGCCGCCGCGGCGAGCACCGCTGCTGCCGCGAGGGCGGAAAGAGTGCTCCGCCGATAGCGGGCAGAATGTCTGCTACCCATCGCGTCCTCTCCCGGGCTGAAAGGGTGAAAGGGGCTGCTGCCGCGAGCGGATGTGCCGCGGGATCACCGGCCGGAGGGTGCGCACCTCCTCCGGCGCGGGCTTGCTTCGGCCCCGGCGGGCGCGCGCGAATGCATCCGGCGCGCCAGAATTGCAACCTGTTGCGGCACAATGAGATCTAAATCGGATGGAGTCTGTCGTCCGGAGAAGCTTGCCATTTTAGCGGGTCTACTCTGTAAACGCTGACATTCCTTCCATCTCCACGCAGACGTCCCCACGTTTACTTTAGCGACGTCAAAAGATCACAACCGCCGCACCAGTCTCGAAGTAGATCGGAGGATACGGGCCACGGAGGCGGCTCCATGTCTCCGGAGCGAAAGGTCTGCATCCGTGGCAGAGCTCCTGCCGCTCGCGACGCCTTCCGCTAATTCTTTAGTTGACATCCCCCGGGAGCCGGACTATACTCCCCTGCGACCGCTAATTCATTCGCGCACAACCGGGCGGCGTCCATGGCGCGCAATCCCTCTCCCACGCTCACCGAGGCCGAGCTCCGCCTGATGAAGGTGGTGTGGGAGCACGGCCCCTCGTCGTCGGGCGACGTGGTGCAGGCGCTCGCGGACTCGGAGGCGCCGCCGGCGGAGAGCACCGTGCGCACCATGCTCGGCATCCTGGTCGCCAAGGGGTACCTGCGCGCGGAGCGGCGGGGGCGCACCTACGTCTACCACCCGCTGGTGGGGCGCGGCGAGGCGCGGCGGAGCGCGGTGCGCCACGTCATCAGCCGCTTCTTCGACGGCTCGCCGGCCGAGCTGCTGCTGAACGTGCTGGCGGACGAGGAGCTGGACGAGGCCGAGCTGGAGCGCCTGCGCCGCATCATCGACGACGCCGGCGAGGAGGGGCCCCGATGACGCCCGCGCTGGCGGCCGTCGCGGCGGCGCTGCTGGACGGGCTGTGGAAGGGCGCGCTGCTCGCCGCGGCGGTCGCGCTGCTCCTGCGGCTCCTGCGCGAGCGGAGCGCCGGCGCGCGCTACGCCGCCTGGTGGGCCACGCTCCTGGCCGTGGCGCTGCTCCCCGTCCTGTCGCTGTCCCGCGCCGCCATGGAGCCCTCGCCCGCCGCCGCGGCGGCTCCCGCGCCGGCGTGGACGGATGCCCCGCTCCCCGCGTCCGCCGCGGCGCCGGTCGCGGCGGCGGGTGACGCGGCCCCGGCGCGCGACGCGGCTCCGATCGTCCCGGCGGCGGACCCCGAGGCCCCGCGGGCGATGGATGCTGGGCCGGGCTTCGCGACCGCCCCGGTGCGCATCCCCGGCCCGCGGATCGCCGCCGGCGCCGTCGTGCTGCTGGGGATCGGCGTGCTGGCGTGGCTCGTCCGCTGGGGGGCGGGTGTGCGCGGGGTGCGGCGGCTCAAGCGGTGGGCGGCGCCGCTGCCGGGGGAGGTGGAGGCGGCGCTCGCTCCGCTCGCCGCCCGCGCGGGGTTGCGGCGGCCCGTGCGCTTCGGCTCCACGCACGAGGTCGCGACGCCGGTGGCGGCGGGCTTCCTCCGGCCGATGGTGCTGGTCCCCGCCCGCCTGCTCGACGAGCTGCCGCGCCAGGACCTGGCGGGCGTGGTCCTGCACGAGCTGGTGCACCTGCGCCGCCGCGACGACTGGGCGATCCTGGCGCAGCGGCTGGTGGAGGCGCTCTGCTGGTGGCACCCCGCCGCGCGCTGGATCGGGCGGCGGCTGGACCTGGAGCGCGAGATCGCCTGCGACGCCGCGGTGGCCCGCCTCACCGGCGACGGGCGGGGCTACGCCGGCTCGCTGGTGCGCCTGGCCCGCCTGGCCCGCCCCGCGCCCGCCGTGCTCGCCCCCGGCGCGGCCGGGGCGCCGAGCCAGCTCGCCACGCGCGTCGCCGCGCTGCTGGCGGGCGACGGGCGGACGTCCCGCGCGCGGGCGCTGGCGCTCGCGGCGGCGGCCGGCGCGGTGCTGGTGCCGCTCGCGTCCACGGCGCCCGTGGTGGCCATCGCCGCGCCGGAGGCCGCCGCCGCGAGCGCCGACGCGGCCGGGCGGGACCTCGCGGAGCTGCGCGGGGCGGCGGGGGTGGCGCGCGGGGCGGTGGGGGCGCGGCTGGACTCGGTGCTCACGCGCTACGCGGACTACGGCTTCTCGGGCGTGGTGCTGGTGGCGCGCGGCGACCGGGTGCTGCTGGAGAAGGGGTACGGGCTGGCCGACCGCGAGCGCGGCATCCCCATGACGGCCGGGACGCGCTTCAGCGCCGCGGGGATGACCAAGCTGCTCACCGCCGCGGCCGTGCTGCGCCTGGAGCGGGATGGGCGGCTCAGCGCGGGCGACCCGGCGTCGGCGCACCTGGGCGCGTTCCCGGGCGAGAAGGCGGGCGTCACCCTGCACCACCTGCTGGTGCACGAAGGCGGGCTGGCGCGCTTCGGGGCCGACGTGCAGCGCGAGCGCCGCGACGACTTCGTGCGGGCGATGAAGGACGCGCCGCTGGAGTCGCGCCCCGGCACGGCCGTCCGCTACTCCGACCCGGGGTACAGCCTGCTGGGCGCGGTGGTCGAGCGCGTCGCCGGCGAGCCGTTCGAGCGCTACGTGGAGCGCGCCTTCCTCCGCCCGGCCGGGATGGCGTCCACCGGGTGGGAGCCCGGCGTGGCGGACGGCGACCCACGGGTGGCGCGCGAGTACGCCGGGCAGCCCGACGCGCTCACGCCGGTCGGACGCCGCCCCTGGGTGTGGGGGCGCCGCGGCTCGCTGGGGCTGGTCTCCACCGTGGGCGACCTCTTCCGCTTCCACCGCGCGCTCCTGGCCGGCGCCGCGCTCCCGCCGTCCGCGCGCGACCGCATGCTCTCCGTCCACCGCGCGGAAGGCGAGGGCGGCGAGGGGTACGGCTGGTCGAAGGGGATCTCGCCCGGCGGCCGCGTCCACTGGCGGCGCATCGCGGGGACGCCGGGGATGGAGGGCGAGCTGCTCTGGTTCCCCGCGCACGACCTGACGCTGGTGATCTACACCAACAGCCGCGTGGGCTGGCGCTACGCCGCCTGGCGCGCCGCGGAGGAGATCGCCACGGGCGGCGCCGCCCCCGCGCTCCCGCCCGCCGCCGCCCGCGCCGCCGAGGTGGAGCGCTACGCCGGCACCTACCTCCTCCCGGATGGCCGCCGGCTCACGGTCGCGGCGCGCGGGCGCGGGCTCTCCATCGGCGCCTTCGACCCCGCGCTGCCGCGCCGCAGCCCGTGGATCGGCGAGGACGGGCGGCCGCTGGCGCTCCCAGTGCGCGCCGTCGTCGTCGGCGGCTTCGCGGCGGTGCACCCGGCGCTCGGCGAGTTCGCCACCCTGCGCTTCGAGACGGATGCGCGCGGCGCCGTCCGCGGACTCCACGTCCGCTCCCCCGAGGGCGAGGCCTTCGCCCGCAGATCCCCACCCACGTAAACACCGCCCGCCGCGCGACCTGCGCGGCGGATTCGACCCTCGTCCACTCGTCACCCCGGAGGTGCCGTGTACGCCACGCTCGTCTCCAGATCCGCCCTCGTCGTCCTGACGATGACGATCGTCGCCGCATCGACGGCCGCCGCGCAGGGGGGCCGCGCCGCGTCGCCGGTGGGCACCTGGGCGGTCCTCGGGCCGCTGCCGGACGGGCTCGACTCCGCGCGGCTGGAGGTGATCGGGCCGCCGGAAGACCGCTGGGGGCGGCTGACCTTCTTCGGCCGGGAGCGGCGCGAGATGCCGCTGGTGGAGGTGCGCCCGGCGGGGCGCGGCTTCGCGGCGCTGCTGCGCTCGCCCGTCCCCAGCGCCATCGACACGCTGTACTTCGGCGAAGACGGAGCGGGGGCCCTCGCCACCTTCGACCGGCGCACCCCGCTCCGGATCGAGCGCCGCTCCGCCCGGCCGTCGGCCGAGCTGGCGGCGCTGGCGGGCGTGGAACTGGTGGGGCCGGGGGTGATCTCCACCGCGCGCGGCGAGGGGTTCGGCAGCTTCACGCCGGACGGGCGCGAGTTCTACTTCGCCCGGCACACGCCGAACTGGGGGCGCCACACCATCATGGTCTCGCGCCTGGCGGGCGGGCGCTGGACGGAGCCCGAGCCGGCGCCGTTCTCCGGCACGGGCTCCAGCGACCGCGAGCCGTTCGTCACCGCCGACGGGCGGCGGCTCCTCTTCGGCTCCAACCGGCCGCACCCGGACAAGACCGACCGGGCGAGCTACGACCTGTGGGTGGTGGAGCGGCGGCCGGACGGGAGCTGGGGCGCCCCCGAGCGGCTCCCCGCGCCGATCAGCACCGAGGCCTCCGAGCTGCACCCGGTGCTCACCGCGAGCGGCGCCCTCTACTTCTCCTCGAACCGACCCGGCGGGCTGGGGCTGAACGACGTCTGGCGCTCGCGCTGGGAGAACGGGCGCTGGAGCGAGCCCGAGAACCTGGGCCCCGCCGTCAACAGCCCGCAGGCCGAGTCGAACGCCTACGTCACGCCGGACGAGCGGGCGATCGTGATCGTCTCCGACAGTCGCCCCGGCGGCCTGGGCGGCGACGACCTGTGGCTGAGCGTGCGCGGCGCGGACGGGCGGTGGACCCCCGCGCGCCACCTCCCCGCGCCGGTCAACTCCTTCGAGTACGAGTACGGCCCGACCGTCTCCCCCGACGGCCGCTGGCTCTACTTCACCAGCCACCGCCGCGGCACGGCCGACATCTACCGCGTGCCGGTCTCGGCGCTCGGCATCGGCCGCTGACCGGGATACGGATCGCGATCATCTTTCGACGAAAGGACAAACGATGCGCCGACTCGCCCTGCCGGTCCTGCTCCTGGCCGCCCTCGCCGCGCGCCCCGCGCCCGCGCAGACGGCGGCCGACTCCGCCGCGGTGCGCGCGGCCGTGCTGGACTACATCGAGGGGCTGTACCAGGTCGACACCGCGCGCGTGAACCGCAGCGTCAGCGCGGAGCTGGCCAAGCGCAGCGTGGGCCGCTTCCAGGACACCGGCCGCGAGTACCTGCGCCCGATGTCGAAGGACGTGCTGCTGAACGTGGCCGCCACCTTCAACCGCGCCGGCACCACGCCCCGCGACGCGCGCAGGGAGATCACCATCCTCGACATGATGGACCGCACCGCCACCGTGCGGCTGGTCGCCAGCGAGTGGGTGGACTACATGCACCTGGCGAAGCTCAACGGCCGCTGGCTGATCGTGAACGTGCTCTGGCAGGACCTGCCGGGCGGCTCGTGAGGCCGGGCCCGGCAAAGGCTCTTCTCGTACCAGATTCCGAGATCGACTATGCAAAGAGATGTCATCCTGAGGGAGCCGCTGCGCCGAACTTGTCTCCCGCACCGATGTCCGGCGGCGACCGAAGGATCTACTCACCCCCACGCGAGGCCGGTTCTGTGCACGATCCCTGGCCACCAGGCATGGGGAGTAGATCCTTCGGTCGCGTCCAACCTCTGATACCATTTCGCAGGGAATCGTTCGGGTATCAGCCCTGAAAAGGTCTCACACAGAGGGCACAGAGAACACAGAGGAACAGCGGAGAGATTGAAGTTCTCTCCGTGTCCTCCGTGTCCTCTGTGTGATGCCAATCTGTTT
>DASVWD010000048.1 GCA_036389795.1 Longimicrobium sp. | reverse complement strand
CGGCGTCGGCGCTGGTGGCGGCGGCTACGGCGGCGGTGGCGGATACGGGGGTGGCGGCGGCGGACGGGGCGGCGGGCGCGGCGGCCGGGGCGGCGGCGGCGACGGGGGCCGGCGGCGGCGTCTTGGAGATGCGGATGCGCGTTCCGCCGCGGGAGATCTCGAGCGAGTCGATCCCGCTTTCGTCCACGGCGCCGATCAGCCCGCGCAGGAATTCGAGGTCGATCATTTGTTCGCGCGCTCGATGTACTTGTCCTCGCGCCGGTCGACGCGGATCACGTCGCCCTCGTTGAGGAAGAGCGGGACCTGCACCACGGCCCCGGTCTCCAGCTTGGCGGGCTTGGTCCCCCCCGTGGCGGTGTCGCCGCGCACGCCGGGGTCGGTCTCCACGATCTGCAGGGTGACGAAGTAGGGGAGCTCGACCGAGATCACCTTCTCGTTGTGCACCAGCCCCTCGCACTCCATGCCTTCCTTGAGGTACTTGAGCTGGTCCTCGCCGATCACCTCCTCGGGGATCGGCACGTCTTCGTACGTCTGGGCGTCCATGAAGTGGTAGAGGTGCCCGTCGTGGTAGGTGTAGGTCACCGGGCGGTGCTCCAGGCGCACCTCGTCGATGCGCTCGCCGGCTCGCCAGGTCTTCTCCAGCACGGAGCCGGTGAGCACGTTCTTCAGGCGCGAGCGCACCACGGTGTTCCCCTTGCCGGGCTTGTGGTGCTGGAACCAGAGGAGCGTGAACAGCGTCCCGTCGATGCTCAACGTCATCCCGTTGCGGAAGTCGGCCGTCGTCGCCACGCGAACTCCTGGACTGAAAGTGCGAAGTGCTAGGTGCGAAGTCCTAAGTGCTAAGTCCTTAGTGCTTAGTCCTTAGTCCTTAGTGTTTTAGTGCTGCGTCCCGCCGGCGCCCCCCAGCTCTGTCATTCTGAGGGAGCCCGTGCGCCGATCCCGCGTCTTCTCCATCGCCTGCGGGCGACCGAAGAATCTACTCACCGCCGCGCGAGGCTCGCGTCGCACCGACCGGCCTCGCCCGCCGGCGAAGTAGATCGTTCGGTCGGCGCCAGGCTCCCGCGCCGACGCCGGTCCCGCGCGGCGCCTCCCTCGGGATGACATCCGTGGAGCCAGAAGCACTAAGGACTAAGGACTAAAACACTAAGCACTCAGCACTCAGGACCCAGCACTTCCCTTCTCCCTCAGATACCCCACCAGCCCCCTGAGCCCCAGCAGGTAGCTCTCCAGCCCGAAGCCCGAGACCACCCCCACCGCGCCCTCCGCGAGGAACGAGCGGCGGCGGAAGCGCTCCCGGGCGAAGACGTTGCTAAGATGCACCTCCACGTACGGGCGCGCCACTCCCGCCAGCGCGTCGCGCAGGGCGATGCTGGTGTGGGTGTACGCGCCCGCGTTCACCAGGAAGCCGTCCACGCGGGCGGCGGCCTCCTGCACGAAGTCCACCAGCGCCCCCTCGTGGTTCGACTGGAAGGACTCTACCTCGGCGCCCAGCTCGGCGGCGAGCTCGGCCAGCGCGGCGCTCACGTCCGCCAGCGTGGCCCGCCCGTACACCTCGGGCTCGCGCGCGCCCAGCAGGTTCAGGTTCGGGCCGTGGACGGCCGCGATCCTCACCGCTTCAGGCTCTGCAGCCACGCCTGGAAGCTCTCCAGGTCCTCGTCCTCCTCGGCGGCGGGCGCCGGCGGGGGCGGCGGCGCGGCGGCGGCCGGGGGCGCGGGCGGCTCCGGCAGGGTCACCGGCTGCGGGGGACGCGCGGAGGCCTCCGCGGCCGGGCGCTCGGCGAAGAAGTCCTCGAACGAGAACCCGCCCGCCTCCTGCGCCGTGGGCTCGTCGCGCGGCGCCGGGCGCTCGGTGGTGGGCGCCTGCGCGGCCTCGCCCGCCAGCTCGAACGGCGTCTCCCACGGCATCAGCTCGTCTTCGCGCGGGCCTTCGAGCGGGGGCGGCCCGGCCGGACGCCCGTGGTCCATCGCCTCGAAGCCCTCCGGCCGCTCCGGCGCCGCGGGCTCGGGCACGATCCAGGGCAGGTCTTCCTCCCCCCCTTCCGCCGCCTCGTCCGCGGCGCCGAGCGCGGGCGAGCCGTCGCCCACCGGCGCGGCGGCCCAGGGCTCCTCCTCTTCCGCGGCGGACTCCGGGGCGGGCGCGCGCCACGGCTCCTCCTCCGCGCGCGGCTCCTCGACGGGCTCCACCGGCGGGCCGGCGGCGATCCACGGCTCCTCCAGCGGCGGCTGCGCCTCGGCGGCCTCCAGCGTCTGCCGGTCCCACGGCTGCTCCGCGGGCGGGGCGAACTCCCCCGACTCCGTGGTGTCGGCGGCCTCGGCGTACCGGGCGGCCTCGGCGGGCGGAGCGGCTTCGGTGGGCGGTGCGGCCTCGGCGGGCGGAGCGGGCGGCGCGGCGGCGGCGCCCGGGCGCCAGGAGAGGATCTCGGCCATGTAGTGCCGGATCGTCGCCCCCGCGGCCGGGGCGGCTTCCGCCGGCGCGGCCGCGGGCTCCTCCACCGCGGGCGAGCCGTCGCCCGTCGCCTCCGCGGCGGCCCCGACAGTCTCCGTATCCGTATCCGTTTCCTGCTCCGGCGCTGCCGCGAGCGCGGCGGCGGGCTCCGTCTCCTCGGCCCGCGGCGCTTCCCACTCGACCTGCTCCGGCTCCTCCGCCACGGCGGACGGGCCCGCTCCGGCCGTGGACGGGGCGCCCTCGGCGTCTCCGAAGCCCCCGGCGAAGGAGTCGGCGAAGGCGTCGCCCCCCGCTTCCGCGCCCGCGCCGGCCGCGGCGAAGGCGGGCTCGGGCGCCGGCTCCGGGGAGAGCGTGGCGGCGAAGTCCGTCGCACCGGCGAAGTCCGCTGCTGCGGCGGCCTCCTCGCGCTCGACGGCAGGCGAGGCGTGCAGGTCCGACGCGAGGTCCAGGTCGGGGAGCCCGGGCTCCAGGCCGACGTCGGGGAGCGTCGAGGCCGGGACCGCGCCCGAGGCGACGGCGTCCACCGTCTCCAGCCACGAGGGCGGGCCCTCCTCCCGCGGCTCCTCGTCGCGGGCGGCCGCCGCCGGCGCCGCGCCGAAGCCCTCGCCCACGGCCGCCTCGGCGCCGCCGGCCTGCATCTGCGCCTCCAGCTCCTCCAGGCGGCGCACCAGCGCGGGCTCGCGGCCGCGGCGGCGGACCAGCTCGCGGTAGACGTCGGCCGCGCGGTCCAGGAAGCCCTGGCGGGCGTAGAGCTCCGCCATGGTCTCGGTGACCACCTCGCCCTCGTCGTGGTGCTCCTCCTCGGGCGCGGGCTCCTCCTCCTCCTCGAAGAAGCCGCCCAGCCCCTCCAGCCGCTCGGCCGGCGCCGCGCCCAGCTGCCCGTCGTCCAGAGACCCCCACGCGTCCACGCCGGACGGCGCGGCGGGCGACTCGCGCCCCGGGGGCCCGGCGTCCGCGGCGGAGAAGTCCACCGTCCCGAAGTCGAGCGCGTCGAAGCCGGCGCCCGCGGGCCGATCCTCTTCCGCCTCCCGCGGCGTCCCCCCGCCCAGCGGCTCGGCCAGGGTCACCTCGCCCCACGGCGCCGCCGCGTCCGGGGCGCCCTCCGCGGGGCGCGGCTCCTCGTCCAGGCGCACCTCGCCCCACTCGGCCGCGTCCGCGGGCTGCGCGGGGCCGGCCGGCGGCGCGGCGGGCCCGTCCAGGTCGACCGCGCCGAACTCGTGCGCGGGCTCCGGCCCGGACGCCGCCGCGGGCGAGGGAGCCGGCCCGGGCTCCACGGCGGGCGCCGCGGGGTGCGCGTCGAGGGCCGAGAGCGCCTGGCGCGCCTCGGCGTTCATGGGGTCCACCACCAGCAGCTCGCCGTACCAGCGCCTCGCCTCGCCCGTCTGCCCCTGCGCCGCCGCCATGTCGCCCAGCGTGCGCAGCGCGATCAGGTTCTGCGGGTCCACCGAGAGCACGTACTGGAACTCGTTGCGCGCCTCGGCCAGGGCGCCGCGGTCGGCCAGGCAGCGGCCCAGCAGCACGTGCGCGCTCAGGTAGCCCGGGTGGCGCTTCAGGTTCTCGCGCAGCAGCTCCTCGGCCCGCCCCACCTCGCCCGCCTCGCGGTACGCGCTGGCCAGCGGCATGAAGAAGCGCGCCGGGTTCTCCGCGTGGCTCGCCTTGAGCGACTCGATGCGGGCGGCGAGGTCGGCAGACGGTTCGGCCATGGCGGTGCTGGGCTCGGGAAAGGCCGGGCGGGGCTTGGGAGACAGGGGGAGCAACTTACAGGGCGCGGCGCGGCACTGTCAACACGCGCGCGGGCGCGGGTTGCGTCCCCGGCGCCGTCTAAATATCTTTGGCGACTTCACTTCCCGACTGTACCGGGTCCCCCCCTGACGCACAACCGGCGCCCCCCGCGGGGCGCCGCTCGGACGGAGCTCGTAACGCACCATGATGCAGCTCATTCGCAGCAAGGCCGGCAAGTTCATGGTCGTCGTGATCGTCGGCGCCTTCCTCGCCTGGATGGTGTTCACGTTCGGGATGGAGGTCACCGGCGCCGGCGGCGGCCGCCCCGGCGAGCTGGGGAGCGTCAACGGCCAGGCCATCACCCTGGAGGCGTACCAGGCCAAGGTGCAGCAGCTCCAGGAGCAGCTCCGCCAGCAGGGCCAGGCGCGCCTCACCGCCGAGCAGCAGAAGCAGCTCGAGGACCGCGCCTGGGACGAGCTGGTCAACGACATCCTGGTCCAGCAGGAGATGGCCCGGCGCGGCATCGGCGTCAGCGACGACGAGATCCGCTTCGCCGCGCTCAACATCCCCGCGCCCCAGATCGCCCAGCAGGAGATCTTCCTGACCAACGGGCAGTTCGACATCAACAAGTACCGGCAGTTCCTGCGCAGCCAGGCCAGCGACCAGGTGCTCAACGACCTGGAGCAGTACTACCGGCAGGTGATCCCGCAGTCCAAGCTGCAGCAGCAGATCGCCGCCGGCGCCTGGGTCTCCGACGCGGAGCTGTGGCGCTACTGGCAGGACCAGAACGAGCGGGTCACCGCCGAGTACGTGGCGCTCGACCTCTCCAACCCCCGCGTCGCCCCCGGCACCGTGCAGGTGGGCGAGGCCGAGATCCGGCGCCGCTACGAGGAGAAGAAGGACGAGTTCAAGCGCCCCGAGTCGGCGCGCTTCACCGTGGCCTACCTCCCCACCGCCGTCACCGAGGCCGACCGCCAGGCCACGCTGGCGAAGGCGCGGCAGCTGCGCCAGCAGATCCTGGCCGGCGCCGACTTCGCCGAGGTGGCGCGCCGCGAGTCGCGCGACCCCCAGAGCGCCCCGCAGGGCGGCGACCTGGGCACCGTCACCCGCGGGCAGATGGTGGCCGCGTTCGACTCGGCGGTGTGGGCCACGCCGGCGGGGCAGGTCTCCGAGCCGGTGCAGACGCAGTACGGCTGGCACCTGCTGCAGGTCACCGAGCGCACCGACTCGGCCACCGCCAAGGTGCGCCACATCCTGCTCCCGGAGCAGAAGAGCGACGAGGAGCTGGCCCGCCTGGACGCGCGGGCCGACTCGCTGGAGACGCTGGCCGAGAACGGCCGCATCGAGCAGGCGGCGCGCGCGGTGGGCGCCACCCTGCGCCAGGGGGTGACGGTCTCCGAGAGCCTGCCGTACATCCCCGGCGTGGGCCCGGCGCTCGAGGCGCTGCAGTGGGCGTCCGGCGCCTCGCGCGACGAGGAGGCCGGCGCGCACCCGGTGAGCCAGCTCTTCGACGGCGAGCAGGCGCTGTACCTGGTGCGGCTGGAGAGCTACACCCCCGCGGGCGCCATGACGCTGGCCCAGGCCACCCCGCAGATCCGCGAGCAGCTCATCCTGGAGAAGAAGCGCGCGGCGGCGCGGCAGGTGGGGCAGCAGATCGTGGCCGAGGTGCGCCGCGGCGCCACGCTGCAGCAGGCGGCGGCCCGGCGCGGGCTCACGGTGGGCACGGTGGGTCCGTTCACGCGCAACGAGCCGAACACCGTGTTCGGCCAGGCGTCGGCGGCCACCGGCGCGGCGTTCGGCACCCCGGTGGGGCGGGTGAGCGACGTGGTGGAGACCCCGGCGGGGCTCTTCATCGTGCGCCCCACCGCGCACACCCCCGCCGACCGGCGGGCGTTCGAGGCCGAGAAGGAGCAGCTGCGCTCGATCGTCACCATGCGCGTGCAGCAGGAGCAGCTGGCCCGCTGGATGGACAGCGTGCGCAAGCGCTCCAAGATCAAGGACAACCGCGACAAGGTCTTCGGCCGCGCGAGCTGAACCCGGACTCTCCGGTAAAATCGACCGCCCCGCCCTCCGGCTTCGGAGGGCGGGGCGATTGGTTTTGGAACAGAAAACTGCCGGCCTCACGCAGAGGAAGCAGAGATAGCAGAGAACTTCAAACTGCTTGAGACAAATCTTTTTGCCCGATCTGGATCAGGAGGACGCGGCCGGCCCCGGGAGCATCCGCACGATCTGGGCGGCCACCCGGGCCGGCTCGCGGCCGCCGGGCCCGCCGCCCGGGATCCGGACCACGACCGCGTAGCGCGCCCGCCCCGCCGCGTCGAACGCCAGCCCGGCGAACCAGCCGTCGCCCTTCGGGTGCGCTCCGGGGACGGTGCCCGTCTTCCCGCCCAGCCGCCAGGGAGATCCCGCCAGCACGCTGTCCGCGCCGCGCGCCGTTCCGCGGCGGACCACGTCGAGCATGGCGTGCTGCAGCCGCTCCGCCGTCTCCGGCGAGAGTGCCCGGTGCCCCGGAGACCTCCCGGCCAGCGCGGCGTCCAGCGTGGGCGGGAGCATCGTGCCGCCGTTGCCGATCGCCTGGACGAAGCGCGCCACGTGCAGCGGGCTCACCGACACGCGGCGCATCCCCAGCGCGAAGTCGGCCCAGTCGAGGTCCGCCTCGCCGGCCCCGACCGCCGCCCGCGCGAGCTCGGGGCTCATGCGCGCCCGGAACGCCTCCGAGCGCGTGGCCCAGAACGCCGTGTCGCGGCCCGCGCCGCCGTCCCCGCCGAAGCCGAGCCGGCGCAAGCCCGCCTCCACGCGCGCGGCGCCCACCGCGTCGCGCAGCCGGAGCGCCATCTCCACCGCCGCGGTGTTGCACGAGTGGACGAGCATCTCCTGCGGCCCGGAGAGCACGCGCGGCAGGGCGCGGACCGAGTTGCGCACCGTCCGGGCGCCCACGGCGAGCTCCGCGGGGCAGGGCACCGGCGCATCGCCCTGGCCGCTCTCCCACCAGAGCGACGCGACCACCAGCTTCCAGACCGAGCCGGGGACGGCCGCCTCCGTCAGCGCCGCGGTGTTTCCGTCCGGTCCGGACGCCAGGTAGGCCAGGACGGCGCCGGTGCCCACGTCCTCGACCACCGCCACGCTCCCCTCCGGCGCGCCCCGGCCGGCCAGCAGCTCCGCGACCGCGCGCTCCAGGTCCGGGCAGCGCGTGGATCCCGGCTCGGGCGGCGCGCCGGGGCACGGGACCGCCTGCGCCGCCCGCTCCACCGGCGGCCGCCCGGGCGCCGGCACCGCCGAGACGGCCGGGGCCGGAGGCGGAGCGGAGGGCGGCCCCCGCCGGCCGCCCAGCAGCGCGAACGCCAGCGCCGCCGTGGCCAGCAGCGCCGCGCCCGCTCCAGCGAGGCGCGCCGGGGACGCGGCGCGCGGGGACCGCTGCTCCGCCAGGCGCAGGGCGCGCGCGAGCAGCGACCCGCCGTCGGCGGCCAGCACCAGCGGCAGGCGCGAGCGCCGGACCTCCTCCATCCGCGCCAGCGCCGCGATGTAGTCGCGCACGCTCCCCAGGCGCGCCGCCACGTCGTCGCAGCAGTGCTCGCGCTCGGCCCGGATCCGCCCGCCCACCCACCAGACCGCGGGGTGGTGGAAGAGCAGGGTCTCGGCCGCGGACTGCACCAGGTTCACCAGGTAGTCGTAGCGGCGGATGTGGGCGAGCTCGTGCAGGATCAGCAGCTCCAGGTGGCGCGGCTCGATCCCGGTGAGGGCGGAGAGCGGGAGGAGGATCACCGGCCGCAGCCACCCCACCACCGAGGGCACGTGCACCGCGCCGGACATCAGGACCTCGACGGGCCGGGAGAGGCCGAGCTCCCGGGCGAGCCGGGCCACCAGGCGCCGCACCGGCTCCGGGGCGGCCTCGGTTCCCTCCCGCACCAGGCGCCGGGCGCGCCGCCAGCCTCCCGCCAGCCGCAGCGAGAGGAGCGCGACGCCCGCGAGCCAGGCGGCCACCAGGGCCGGCAGGAGCGGCTCCACCGCCGCGCGCAGCCCCGCCGGAGCGATGCGCCCCGCCCGGAGCGGCACCCAGCGCGGGCTGAGCTCGGGGGCCGCGGGCGCGGCGGGCCCCGGCCGCGCCCCGGCGGGAGCGGCCTCCCCGGAGCCCGGCGCCGGCACGGCCTCGGCCGACCGGCTCGCGGCGGGTGAAGGCGAGCGCGCGAGGACGACGGCCGTCCCCGCCGTCGTCGCCAGCATCAGCGCCAGGGTGGCGCACGACAACGTGTAGCGGTGGGTGGCCGGCGCGCGGCGCATGGCGCGGAGCGCGGCCGCCAGGGCCAGGGCCAGCGCGGTGCACTGCCAGAGCGAGTGGACCAGCGCCCACCCGACGGCGTGCAGCACTCCCGCGGAAGCGGCGCTCACGGCGTCCCTCCTCCCTCCCGGCGCTCCAGCTCGTCGAGGAGCGCGCGGATGCGGTCCAGGTCCTCGCGGCTGGCCACCTGCGGCGAGAGCGCCTGCATCACCAGGTGGTGCGCCGACCCCCCGAACGCGCGCTCGATCAGGTCGCTCACGAGCTGCCGCTGGGTGGTCTCGGGCGGGACCGCCGCGGCGTAGACGTGGGTGCGGCTGCTCTCGTCGCGGATCACCAGCCCCTTGCCGTGCATGATCTGCAGGAGCTTCAGCACCGTCGTGTACCCGCTCTCGCCCGTCCCGCTCAGGGCTTGCTGCACCTCGCGCACGGTGCTGGGGCCGCGCTCCCACAGGACGCGCAGCAGGCGGAGCTCTCCCTCGGTGGGGAGCGGTGGCGGACGCTGCATGGTCGGACTGCCGGGTCGGAAAGGGACGAAGAACACCCACGGCCTGACATTATATACGAAGAGATTCGTGGAAGGCAAGTCTCTCGTGATTCCGCCTGCTGATTGAAACAGATTCTATGGCCGAAACACCGTGCTTGACACTACGAATCCTTTCGTGGTACCTTGTACGAAGATCTTCGTATGAACCTCTGCTACAGGTCCGACGATGCTGCGACACCCCTTGCTCCACGGCTGCCTCCTGGCGGCTGCAGCGCTGATCTGCTCCGCGCCGGCGGCCGCGCAGTGCCCCGCCGCCACTCCGTCTCCGGACGCGACGGAGCAACTCCTCCGCGCCGTGCGCGCGCGGGAGACGGAGATCGGCGGTCGGATCGGCTTCCACGCGCGGCACCTGGAGAGCGGCGCGTCCGCGGGGCTCCACGCCGGGGAGCCGTTCTTCATGTCGAGCGTGACCAAGCTCCCGATCGCCGTCCGCGTGCTGCGCCAGGCCGGGCGCGGGCGCATCCGGCTCTCCGACACGGTCGCGATCGCCGCCGCGGAGATGAGCCCCGGGCACAGCCCGTTGCGCGAGGCCCACCCGGCCGGCGTCTCCCTCACCGTGGAAGACCTCCTCCGGCGCGCCGTCTCGCAGAGCGACAACACCGCCAGCGACGCGCTCCTGCGGCTGGCCGGCGGCGCCGACTCGGTCACGGCCGAGCTCCGCCGCCTCGGCTTCCCCGGCGTGCGCGTCGACCGGCCGTACACCCGCCTGGGCCGCGAGGTGGGCGGCCGCATCGCCGCCGGCGAGGAGCGCGACAGCATGACGCCCGGGACCGCCACGGCGCTGCTCGCCGCCCTGCACGGCGGGCGGCTCCTGGCGCCCCGGGAGAGCGCGCTCCTCCTCGGCTGGATGACCCGCACGGCGAACCCGGCCACCCGCATCGTCGCCGGGGTGCCGGAAGGGACCGTCGTGGCGCACAAGACCGGCACCTGGGGGCAGCCGGGCGAGCGCGGGCCGGCCGCCGTCAACGACGTCGGCATCGTCACGCTCCCCGGCGGCGCGGGGCACCTGGCCGTCGCGATCTTCGTCCGCAACGCCGCCGCCCCCGACACGGCCGTCGAGCGCGCCATCGCCGCGATCACCCGGGAGGCCTACTGCCACTGGGCCGCCGCGCCCACGTCCGCCGCACGCCGGTAGCGGTCTCCGGCGACTTCTCATCCTCCCGACGCGCGTCCACCCCCAACCCGCATCGCCAGGGTCATGTCCCGCAGACGCCGCTGCACCCCGCTGCTCGCCGCCTGGGCCTCGCTCGCGCCCATCTCGCTCGCCGCGCAGGCGCCCGCGCCGGACGAGCACGCCGGGCGGCCCCGGGCGGTGGCCGTCGAGACCGCCGCGCCGATCACCCTGGACGGCGCGCTGGACGAGGCCGCGTGGAGCGGCGGGGTGCCGGCCACGGGCTTCCGCCAGCAGGAGCCCGACGAGGGGCGGCCCGCCACGCAGGAGACGGAGGTGCGCTTCGCCTACGACGCCCGGGCGCTCTACGTCGGCGCGCGCATGTACGACTCGCTCGGCGCGCGCGGGGTGCGCACCCGCCTGGTCCGCCGCGACCAGGTCGCCGAGGCAGACCGGCTCCAGCTCGTCTTCGACACCTACCACGACCACGCGGGCCGCACCGTCTTCACCGTGAACCCGTCCGGGGTGAAGGGAGACGCGGGGCAGGCCTCGCCGGGCGCCGACCCGTCGTGGGACCCGGTGTGGGACTACGTCGCGCGCGTCGACTCGCTGGGATGGACGGCGGAGATCCGCATCCCCTGGAGCCAGCTCCGCTTCGGGCGCGACACGGCCCAGCTCTGGGGGATGCAGGTCTGGCGCTGGGTGGAGCGCCTGGGCGAGACCACGATGTGGGCGTTCTGGGGGCGGCGGGAGGCGGGCGGCCCCCACCGCTTCGGGCACCTGGAGGGGATCGTCGTCCGCGACCGTCCGCGGGGCGTCGAGCTCGTCCCCTACGTGCTGGCGCGGGCCAGCGACGTGACACCCACGGAGCCGGGGAGCCCGTTCCAGGCGGAGCGCCGCTACGGCGCGCGGACGGGCGCCGACGCGCGCCTCCTCCTGGGGAGCAGCTTCACCCTGTCGGTCACCGTCAACCCCGACTTCGGCCAGGTGGAGCAGGACCCGGCCGTGGTGAACCTGTCGGCGTTCGAGAGCTACTTCGCCGAGAAGCGCCCCTTCTTCGTGGAGGAGAGCGGGCTCCTGTTCTTCGGGGGGTTCAGCTGCTTCACCTGCAGCAACGCGAGCGGGATGAACGTCTTCTACTCCCGCCGCATCGGCCGGGCGCCGCAGGGCGCCGTGCAGGGTGACTACCGCTTCCGGGAGGTTCCCCGCGCCACGCGCCTCCTCGGCGCCGCCCGGCTCACCGGGCGCGCCCCGGGCGGGTGGCAGGTCGCCCTCCTGGAGGCGGTCACCGCGCGGGAGGCCGCCCTGGTGCAGGACACCCTCGGCGTGCGCGGCGAGGTGGCGGTGGAGCCGCTGACCAGCTACTGGCTGGGCCGCGTGCGGCGCACCACGGGCGGCGGCCGGTTCACCTGGGGCGCGATGGCGACGTCGGTGCTCCGCCGCTTCGGCGAGGACGACGGTCCGCTCCGCGCGCAGCTCCCCGCGCACGCCGAGGCCCTGGGCTTCGACTGGACGCTCGCCACCCGCGGGAACGGATACTCGCTGATGGGCAACTTCGTGCTCTCCAGCGTCGCGGGCGACTCGCTCGCCATCGCCCGGCTGCAGCGCTCCAGCGCCCGCTACTTCCAGCGCCCCGACCGCCGCGGCGGGGGCGGCGGCGTCTTCCCGGACGAGTACGACACCTCGGCGGAAGCGCTGCGCGGCTTCGGCGGGTACCTGCGGGCCAGCCGGGACCAGGGGGCGTGGCGCTGGGAGGCGATGGTCAACTACCGCAGCCCGGGCTTCGAGGTCAACGACCTCGCCTTCCTCACCCGCGCCGACTACGTGTGGATGGCCGCCAACCTCCAGCACCGGTGGACCCGGCCGGGCTCGTGGTACCGCGGCGCGACGTGGGTCGGCGGCGGCCAGCAGCAGTACAACTTCGACGGGGACCGCACCGACCTGCAGCTCCACTCCAACGCCAGCGCGCAGCTGCGGAACTACTGGACGGTCTCCCTCTACGGCCACTACCGCCCCTCCGTCATCGACGACCGGATGACGCGCGGCGGCGCGGCGGTGCGGCGGGCCTGGAGCTGGTACGTGTCGCCCGAGGTCTCCACCGACCCCCGCCGCGCGGTGGTGCTGGAGGTGAACCCCGTCCGGGCCCGCTGGGGGGACCGGAGCAGCTACTGGCGGATGACGGCGTCGCTGCGCTGGAAGCCGGCGGCGGGCGCGGAGCTCGCCTTCGCACCGTCCTTCTCCGCCATGAACGACATGGGGCAGTACGTCGAGCAGTTCCAGGACCCCTCGGCGAGCGCGTTCTACGGGCGGCGGGCCGTCTTCGCCGAGATGCGGCAGCGGACGCTCTCGCTGGGCACCCGGCTCAACTGGACGTTCACCCCGGAGCTCACCCTCGAGCTGTTCGCGCAGCCCTTCGTCTCGGCCGGGAGCTACACCGGCTTCCAGGAGTACGTCCGCCCGCGGAGCGGCGCGCGCGCCTACTTCGACACGCTGCAGGTCCGGGTGGCGGCCCGCGACTCCGGGGGCCGGCCGGCGCGCTACCGCCTCGACCCGGACCGGGACCCCGCGACGGCGGACTTCGACTTCGCCGATCCCGACTTCCGCGTGCGCAGCCTGCGCGGGAGCGCGGTGCTGCGCTGGGAGTACCGGCCCGGGAGCACGCTCTTCTTCGTGTGGCAGCAGGAGCGCAGCGGCACGGACGGCGTCGGCGACTTCGACGCGCGGCGCGACCTCGGCGAGATCTTCCGCCGCCACGCCGACAACGTGTTCGTCGTCAAGGCGACCTACTGGCTCGGGCGGTAGGGTGTCGAGCCGGGCGGTTGCAGCCGCGGCAACAGCGGCGAGAAGCCTGCCTTCGCAGGCTGGTTCGGCGCGCGAGCCGGCTTCGGCGCCAGGGGGCTGGCTTCGGTGCGCGAAGCGCGCGGGCGCAGCCCGCCAGTCCGCGCAGGCGGACTTCGTGTAGTTGTTGCAGCGAATTCATTCGCCCTGGCTCCCCACCCCGGCCCAGCAACGACGAAGGGCGCGACCGCCGCCCGCGGTCGCGCCCTCCCGTCATCCATCCCTGATCGACCTCGATCCCGATCGATTTCGCTCTTCGCCCGCCTCAGAGCCACGTCCGCGCGGCCAGCGCCACCACCAGCACGCCGAGCACGGAGAGGAAGTCGAGCCGGATCACCAGCGGGCCGATGGTGAAACCCACGGCCACCAGGTCGATCACCAGCGGCCCGAACGCCGCCGACACCGAGGTGGTGAAGAAGGTGCGCGCCGTGCTGTCGGGCATGAAGCGCACCGCCAGCTCCGACAAGAGCGCCCCCAGCACCAGCCCGATCAGCACCACCACCAGCAGCCGCCCCATCCGCCGGCGCGTCGTCGCGCTCATCTCCCCTCCCGCCCCCGGTGTCCGTTTCCGCCTGGCCCGCCCGTGCGCCCGCCGTGCCCCGGCAAATGCGGTGCCGTCACTTGCGGCGCTCCACCGCGTAGGTGATGCTCTCGCGCAGGCTCTCCAGCGCCGGGCCCTCGGGGAGCCCCTCCAGCGCGTCGTGCGCCCACTGCGCCGCCTCGCCCGCCTTCTCGCGCGCGTAGTCGAGCCCGCCGTGCGCCTTCACCAGCTCCACCACCTCGTGGATCGCCTCGTCGGCCGGCTCGGGGTCGCGGAAGAGCGCCTCGACCTCCGCGCGCTCGGCCGGCCCCAGCCGCGGCAGCGCGTGGATCAGCGGCAGCGTCACCTTGTGCTCGCGCAGGTCCAGCCCCGACGGCTTCCCCGTCACCTCGGCGTCGGCCGTGTAGTCCAGCAGGTCGTCGGCGATCTGGAAGGCGTGCCCCAGCCAGCGCCCGTAGCGCGCCACCTGCCCGCGGTACGCCGGCGCGCCGGTGAGCGCCCCCATCTCGCAGGCGGCCGCCATCAGCGAGGCCGTCTTGCTGTCGATCAGCCGGTAGTAGTCGTCCTCGGAGAAGTGCAGCGCGTCGTGCGACACCAGCTGCCGCATCTCGCCCACGGTCATGGCGTTGGCCGCCGCGGCGATCACCCGGATCGGCTCCAGCTGGCCCAGCCGGGTGATCTCGGTGATCGAGCGCGAGTACAGGTAGTCGCCCATGATGATGGCCACCTGGTGGCTCCAGAGGGCGTTCACCGTGGGCATCCCCCGGCGCAGCACCGAGTGGTCCACCGCGTCGTCGTGCACCAGCGTGGCCAGGTGCACCAGCTCGATGATGGCCGCCAGCGTCTCGGCCTCGCGGTGCGAGCCGCCCCCCAGCTCGTCGCAGAGGAGCACCAGCCCGGGGCGGAAGAGCTTGCCGCGCAGCTTGAGCAGGTAGTGGTTGACCTCGTCGACCGGCGCGAAGTCGGAGACCACGATGCGGCGGATCTCGTCGACCACGGCGTCCAGCCGCTCGCGGACGGGCGCGTGGATGTCGGAGAGCCGGGGAGGTGCGGTGCGCAGCGTCATTCGCCGGGTGTGTCGCGTCGGGACCGGGGGTGAAAACGGCGGTAAGCTAAGGGCGGCTTCCGGCGGTGTCAAAGCGGCGCCGCGCCGCTGGCCGCCCTGAGCGCCTCGATCCGCCGCGCGGTGTCGCGGAAGCGGATGTCCACCGAGAGCACCCGCTCGTAGTACTCGATGGCCTGCGCGGGCCGCCCGAGCGCCTCCTCCACGCGCCCCAGCTGGTAGAGCACCCCCACCAGCTCGGCGTCGGAGGCGTGCGGCAGCCGGTAGGCGCGGTCCAGCACGCGCGCCGCCACCGCGTACTGCCCCTTCTCCACGAAGCACTGGCCCAGCAGCTCCAGCGTGGCCAGCGGGTTGGCCCCGCCGCGCAGCGCCACCTGGAACTCGGCGATCGCCTCGTCCACCAGCCCCATCTCCTTGAAGGCGAGCCCCAGGTCGTAGTGGCTCTGCACGTCCTCCACCTCGATGTTCTCGGCCACCTTCTGGCGGAAGTGGGCCAGCATCTCGGCGAAGTCGCGGTCCTCGTCGCCGCTGGGCTCCTTCTCCTCCACCACGAAGCGGGTGGTGGTCTCGCGCTCGTCGTCCAGGATCAGCGCGCCCAGGTCCACGTACTCGGCGGCCGGCTGCGCCGGGGCGGCGGGCGCCTGGCGCGGGACGGCGGCGCGGGCCTCCGGGTTCTGCGGGTCCAGCTCCAGCACGCGCTGGAAGACGGCCTCGCCGCGCGCCCGGTCGCCCGAGGCGGTGAAGTGGCGGCCGAGCGCCAGGTACGCCTCCACCTGCGCGTCGCGGTCGCCCGACTTGAAGGCGTACTCCACCCGCTTCTGCAGGAGCAGCGGGTCGCCGGGGCGCAGGCGGACGAGCGCCGAGAGGGGCTGGATGGCGTCCAGGTACTGCCCCCGCACCGCCAGGTCGCGGTGCGCCTCCTCCAGCAGCGCCGGCACCTCGTGCGAGAGCCCGCGCTCGTGCAGCGCGTGCACCAGCTCGTCGCGGGCGGCGTGGTCGGCCGGGGCGGCGGCCACCCGGGCCCGCAGCTCCGGCAGCCGGTCGCGCCCCGGCGCCACGGGCTCCTCGCCCGGGTCGATCAGCGGGAGCGGCTCGCCCTCCTCCTCGTCGTCGCCCGCGCCGGGGGCGAATTCCAGCGGCTGCCCGAGCGAGACCTCGCCGAAGCGCGCGGGGTCGGCGGCCGGCGCGGGCGCGGCGTCGGGGTCGATGAGCGGCAGGTCGCCGCCCACCACCTCCTCGTCGTCGTCCGCCGCGGCCGCTCCGCCGCGGCCCGTGCCGATCATCGTGCTCTCCAGCCCGGCGATCGGCGCGACCTCGCCCGGCGCGGCGGCCTCCTCCGGGGCGGTCGGCACGTGGTCGGCGCGCGCGCCGCCGGCCCCGGCGGACGGCGCGCCCGGCCCGCCGCTGTCGAAGGCCTGCTGGAAGTCGTCGCCCGCGGCGGCCCGGGCGGCGCGCGCGAGCGGCTCGGTGGAGGCGCCGGGGTCGATGCCCAGGATCTGCTGCCGCACCGCGTCGGCCCCCTCGCGGTCGCCGCTCTCCACGAGCGGGGCCAGGAGGAGGCGGAGCTGCTCGACGGCTTCGTCGCGGCGGCCGTGGGCCAGGAACTGGTCGGCCAGCAGGCGGCGCACGTCCGCCGGGTCGGGGGAGAGGTCGGCGAACTCCTTCAGCGCGTCGAAGGCGGCGTCCACCTTCCCCGCTTTGCGCATGCGGTCGGCGTACTCCAGGAAGTTCTGCCGCGCGTCGGCGAAGAACCCCTTGGCGGCGCTGATCTGCCCCAGGCGCAGGTAGGTCTGCGCCCGCCCCGGCACCAGGCGCAGCACCTTGCGGCAGAGCGCGATGGCGTTGTTGTAGAGCCCCACCTCCACGTACGCGGAGACGGCCGACTCGTACGCCTGGATGGCGAGCTCGGTCTCGTTCAGCCGCAGGTGCAGGTCGCCGATGCGGTTCCAGATGCCGATGTCGACGTCGCCGCCCTCGGACGCCTCCAGCAGCTCGTGGTAGGTGCCGATGGCCGCGTGCCACTGGTCGCGCAGCTCGTAGGCGCGGGCCTGCTCCCTCAGTTTCGCCGGGTTCGCCATGCGGGTCGGGTGGGGTGGGGCCGCGCGTCGGGGGAACGGGCTCGGCGGGCCGGAATGGCAGTAGGACGAAGAAGATAGCGAGACGCGGAACCGTTTACAAGCAACGGCGCGGAGGTTTGCGCCGTCCCACGCCTGCGCGGGGGCCGGTCCCACAGGCATCGATTCCGAATCCTGAAAACAACAGGCCTCACGCAGAGTCAGCAGAGGTAGCAGAGAACTCATCATCCGCATGGTGTTTCTCTGCTACCTCTGCTTCCTCTGCGTGAGAAAAATCTTTTGCCGGACCTCGTGCCGAGCGGAACAGTCCACCCGCGATTCTGTTGACTTCCCGCACCCCGAAAGGTACGTTCCGCGCGCGTTTCCCCTTCCCACGACGAGTCCGAACCTGTTCCCGGATACATGGCGACCATCCAGCGCATCCACGCCCGCGAGATCCTCGATTCGCGCGGCAACCCCACCGTCGAGGCCGACGTCGTGCTCTCCAGCGGCGCCTTCGGGCGCGCGGCCGTCCCCAGCGGCGCCTCCACCGGCGAGCACGAGGCCGTGGAGCTGCGCGATGGCGACGCGGGGCGCTACCTGGGCAAGGGCGTGCGCCGCGCCGTCGAGAACGCCAACCGCGAGCTCGCCGAGGCGCTCCACGGCCGCGACGCCTACGACCAGGCGGGCCTCGACCGGGCGATGATCGCGCTCGACGGCACCCCCAACAAGGCCCGCCTGGGCGCCAACGCCATCCTGGCCGTCTCGCTGGCCGCCGCGCGCGCCGCCGCCGCCGACTGCGGGCTCCCCCTCTACCGCTACCTGGGCGGGCCGCTGGCCAACGTGCTCCCCGTCCCCATGCTCAACATCCTGAACGGCGGGGCGCACGCCGCCAACACCGTCGACTTCCAGGAGTTCATGGTGATGCCCGTGGGCGCGGAGAGCTTCTCCGAGGCGCTCCGGATCGGCGCCGAGATCTTCCACACGCTCAAGAAGGTGCTCTCCGAGCAGAAGAAGGGCACCGGCGTGGGCGACGAGGGCGGCTTCGCGCCGGACCTGGCCAGCAACGAGGAGGCGCTGGCCGTGATCCTCCAGGCCGTCGAGCGCGCCGGCTACACCCCCGGCGAGCAGGTCGTCCTCGCGCTCGACGTGGCGGCCTCGGAGCTGTACCGCGACGGCGGCTACGTCTTCCACAAGTCCACCGGCGAGCGCCGCACCGCCGCCGAGATGGTGGAGTTCTACCGCGACTGGAGCGCCCGCTACCCGATCCGCTCCATCGAGGACGGCCTGGCCGAAGACGACTGGGACGGCTGGAAGCTGCTCACCACCGCGCTCGGCGACCGGCTGCAGCTGGTGGGCGACGACCTGTTCGTCACGAACACACAGAGACTGGCGCGCGGCATCCGCGAGCGGGTGGGCAACGCCATCCTGGTCAAGGTCAACCAGATCGGCACCCTCACCGAGACGCTGGAGGCGATCGAGATGGCGCGCGCCGCGGGCTTCCGCGCCGTGATGAGCCACCGCTCGGGCGAGACCGAGGACACCTTCATCGCCGACCTGGCCGTGGCCACCGGGGTGGGGCAGATCAAGACCGGCAGCGCCAGCCGCACCGACCGCGTGGCCAAGTACAACCAGCTCCTGCGCATCGAGGAGCAGCTGGGCGCGGCCGCGCGCTACCCGGGCCGCGGCCTGTGGGGCTGAGCCCCGCCCGGGTGCGGCGCCTGCTGGCGGGCGCCGTGCTGGCCCTGGCGGCGTACTACGCCGTCTGGGGCGGCGAGTACTCGCTCTTCGACCTGCTGCGGCTGAAGCGCGACCGCCGCGCGGCCGAGGAGCGGCTGGCGCGCACCAGGGCCGAGGTGGACTCGCTTCGCGCCGAGGCGGGGAGGCTGGAGCGCGACCCGGCCGCCGTCGAGCGGGTGGCCCGCGAGCGCTTCGGGATGATCCGCGAGGGCGAGACGCTGTACCGCTTCGTCCCCGTCGACTCGGGCGGG
The DNA here is from genome assembly GCA_036389795.1 of Longimicrobium sp. NCBI lineage: Bacteria > Pseudomonadati > Gemmatimonadota > Longimicrobiia > Longimicrobiales > Longimicrobiaceae > Longimicrobium > Longimicrobium sp. The sequence continues at coordinate 47,951 of DASVWD010000048.1, read as the reverse complement.
GCGGGGAAGAACGCCCCGGCCCAGCCTTGACACACGCGGGCCTGGCGCTTACATTTATGGCCTACGACGCGGGGTGGAGCAGCCTGGTAGCTCGTCGGGCTCATAACCCGAAGGTCGCGGGTTCGAATCCCGCCCCCGCTATCCCGAAAGGGGCCGGTCCCCGGCGGACCGGCCTCTTTCGTCGGCCCGAGGCAGGGTAGCTCAGCTGGTTAGAGCACGGCACTCATAATGCCGGGGTCGGGGGTTCGAGTCCCCCCCCTGCTACTGCATCCCGAAAGATCGAAGGCCGCTTCCTGTCGGGAGCGGCCTTTTTCGTGCGCATGCACCGGGCGGCCCCCGCTCCCTCGCCGGACGCGGGAGGCCGTCCGCCTCTCGACGACGACTCGCATGCTGCTCTGCCGGAAGTGCGCGCACACCGTGCGCTTCACCACGCTGCGCTGTCCCCGCTGCGAGTGGCTGCTGCCGTACTGGCGCTCGCGCCGCTGGAAGCCGGAGCTCGACCTCTCGGGCCCCGCGTTCGGGAAGGACTGCCCGCGCTGCCGCCGGCGCACCGTCCGCCGGCGCCCGCCCCCGTGGTTCCGGCCGCTGCGCCTGCTCACCCTCGGCCGCTCCAGCTACCGCACCTGCACCGCCTGCGGCTGGCGCGGCCCCGCCTTCCACCGCCGCGGCCACGAGCCGTCGCGGGCCGCGTGAGCCGCGCCGCATCGCCGGACGTCGTGCTGGATCGAGGTTGAAACCGAATGTCTCACGCAGAGCAGCAGAGTCAGCAGAGAACAGCGCTCTCCTCTGCTGCTCTGCGTGATTCGACAACGCGAACGGCCGCCCACGCATCGGGCGGCCGTTCCTCGTCAGGCAGACATCGATCCTACCTCCAGCTCCTCACCTGCTCAGCACTTCGCACTCGGCACTTCGCGGTCACGACGGCAGCCGCACGTTCAGGATCGTCCGCGAGCCGTTGCGGAACTGCAGCTGGAGCGAGACGATGTCGCCCGGCCCCTTCCCCGCCACGGCGCGGCGGAAGGAGGCCACGTCCGGCACCGGCCGGCCGTCCACCGCCAGGATGCGCGTCCCCTCGCCCACGCCCAGGCGGCCCACCGGGCCGTACGGCTGCACGTCGGTGATGACGATGCCGCCGGTCTGGTCGTAGCCGAGCTGCCGGGCCAGCTCCGTCGTGAGCGGCGACACCGCCACCCCCAGCCGGGAGCCCGACTCGCTCTCGGGAGTGCCGCGCTCGGGGCCGCCGGCCACGCGCGTGGCCACTGGCTCGGTGGGCGCCTCCGACAGCGTGACCTTCACGCGGCGGCGGTTGCCGTAGCGGATCAGGTCCAGGGTGACCTCGTCGCCCGGGCGGTACGAGGCGATGATGCGCTGGAACTGGCCCACGCGCTCCACCGGCTTGCCGTCGACCGACACGATCACGTCGCCCGGCTCCAGGCCGGCGCGGCGGGCGGCGCTCCCCTCGGGGAAGTCCTGCGCCACCACGCCCTCGATGCGCTCCAGCTTGTAGACCTCGGCGTCCTCGGGCGACACCTGCGTCACGTGCACCCCCAGCGCGGGCCGGCGCACCTTGCCGTAGCGGATCAGGTCGTCGGCGATGCGCCGCGCCAGGTCGATGGGGACGGCGAACCCGTACCCCGAGTAGAAGCCGGTGCGCGAGGCGATGGCCGTGTTCACCCCCACCACCTCGCCGCGCAGGTTCACCAGCGGGCCGCCCGAGTTGCCGGGGTTGATCGGCGCGTCGGTCTGGATGAAGTCCTCGATCGCCCAGTTGCTCCCCGACGACTGCCGGATGATGTCGAGCCCCCGCCCCTTGGCGCTGATGATCCCCGAGGTCACGGTGATCCCCAGGTCCAGCGGGTTGCCGATGGCCAGCACCCACTCGCCGATGCGCGCCTCCTCGGAGCGGGCCATGCGCACCATGGGGAAGCGCCCCTCCACCTTGATCACCGCGATGTCGGTGTTGGGGTCGCGCCCCACCAGGCGCGCCTGCAGGTGCCGGTTGTCCTGGAAGACCACGTTGATCCGGTCGGCCTCCTGCACCACGTGGTTGTTGGTGATGATGTAGCCGTCCTCGCTGATGAGGAACCCCGAGCCGCGCGCCTCCTGCGGCACGTCCTGGTCGGGGAAGCGGAACGGGAACATCCGCCGGAGGTCCTCGGGAACCTGCTCCCGGTCGCGCCCCTGGGCGCCGGCGTTGCGCTCGGTCTCGATCGCCACCACCGCCGGCGTCACCGACTCGGCGATGGAGATGAAGGCCTGGCTGAGGTCGGCCACCGGCTTGATGTCCTGCCGGGTGGGCGCCGTCTGCAGCACCGTGGTGGCGTGGCTCCCGGCCGTGAGGTCGAGCCCCGAGGCCAGCAGGATCCCGCCGGTGAACGCCACGGCCGTGAAGCCGATCAGCTTGAGCTTGGCACGAACTGGATCTGGCATGGCACGCTGCGGGTGAGGGTACATCGGGGGCTGGAGCGCCCCATCAATACTGCCGTCGAAGCCGCGCGCTCGGGAAGCCCGCGCGGATTAGCCGAGGATTAACCCCGCCGCCCCGGCGCGGTTCCCCGGCTGCACGCCGCACCTCGTACTCCGCACTTTCGCACTCTCGCACTTCGCACTTTCGCACTCGCCGTGCGCTGCAAGACTTCGGCCCCGCCCCGGCCATCGGGACGGGGCCGAAGCCCTCGCGGCGGAGGCGAGCGCCGGCGGCGCTACTTGTTGTCGTCGACGATCTCGTAGTCGGCCTCGACCACGTCTTCCGGGGCGCCCTGGCCGCCGGCGCGCGCGGTGGCGTCGCCCTCGAACCCGGCGCCCGCCGTGGCGCCGCCGCTGAAGCCCGCGTCGGCCCCGGCGCCGGCCTCGGCCCCCGCCGTCTGCTGCTGCGAGGCGTAGATCTGCGCGCCCGCCGCGGTGAAGGCCTGCTGGAGCGCCTCGGCCGCGCTCCTGACCTCGTTCACGTCGTCCTGCTTGAGCGCCCGGCGCGCCCGCTCGACCGCCTCGTTCAGCCCGGTGCGGGTGGACTCGTCCAGCTTGTCCTCCCACTCCTTCTTGTCCTTGTCGACCTGGTAGACCAGCGAGTCCAGCCGGTTGCGCGCCTCCACCTGCTCGCGGCGCTGCTTGTCGTCGCTGGCGTGGCTCTCGGCGTCCTTCACCATCCGCTCGATCTCGCTCTCGGAGAGCCCGCTGGAGGCCTCGATGCGGATCTTCTGCTCCTTGCCGGTGGCGCGGTCCTTGGCCGAGACGTGCAGGATGCCGTCGGCGTTGATGTCGAACGTCACCTCGATCTGCGGCATGCCCCGCGGCGCCGGCGGGATGCCGGTGAGCTGGAACTTGCCGATGGTCTTGTTGTACATCGCCATCTCGCGCTCGCCCTGGAGCACGTGGATCTCCACCGTGGTCTGGTTGTCCTCGGCGGTCGAGAACACCTCGCTCCGCTCGGCGGGGATGGTGGTGTTGCGCTCGATCAGCTTGGTGAACACACCGCCCAGCGTCTCGATGCCCAGGCTGAGCGGCGTCACGTCCAGCAGCACCACGTCCTTCAGGTCGCCCGTCAGCACGCCGCCCTGGATCGCCGCGCCCACGGCGACCACCTCGTCGGGGTTGACGCCCCGGTGCGGGTCCTTCCCGAAGAAGGTCTTCACCACCTCCTGGATCTTGGGGATGCGGGTGCTTCCGCCCACCAGGATCACCTCGTCGATGTCGCCCGGCTTGAGCCCGGCGTCGGCCAGCGCCTTCTCCATCGGCGGGATGGTGCGCTGCACCAGGTCGTCCACCAGCTGCTCGAACTTCGCCCGCGTGAGCGTCACGTTCAGGTGCTTGGGCCCCTCCTGCGTGGCGGTGATGAAGGGCAGGTTGATGTCGGTCGACATGGTGGTCGACAGCTCCATCTTGGCCTTCTCCGCCGCCTCCTTCAGGCGCTGCAGCGCCATGGGGTCCTTGCTGAGGTCGATCCCCTGGTCGCGCTTGAACTCGTCGACCAGCCACTCGATGATGCGCTGGTCGAAGTCGTCGCCGCCCAGGTGGGTGTCGCCGTTGGTGGCCTTGACCTCGAAGACGCCCTCGCCGAGCTCCAGGATGGAGATGTCGTAGGTGCCGCCGCCCAGGTCGTAGACCGCGATCTTCTCGTCCTTCTTCTTGTCCAGGCCGTACGCCAGCGCCGCGGCCGTGGGCTCGTTGATGATGCGCAGCACCTCCAGGCCGGCGATCTTGCCGGCGTCCTTGGTGGCCTGCCGCTGGGCGTCGTTGAAGTAGGCGGGGACGGTGATCACCGCCTGCGTCACCGGCTGCCCCAGGTAGTCCTCGGCGGTCTGCTTCATCTTCTGCAGGATCATCGCCGAGATCTCGGGCGGGGTGAACAGCTTGTCGCCCGCGTTGGGCACCTTCACCTGCGCCAGCCCGCCGGAGCCGCTGACCACCTCGTAGGGGACGATCTTCTCCTCGCTCTTCACCTCGGCCTCCTTGCGGCCCATGAAGCGCTTGATGGAGAAGACGGTGTTCTTGGGGTTGGTGATGGCCTGGCGGCGGGCCACCTGGCCCACCAGGCGCTCGCCGTCCTTGGTGAACGCCACGACGGACGGCGTGGTGCGTCCGCCCTCGGCGTTGGGGATCACCACCGGGTCTCCGCCCTCCATCACCGCGACGACGGAGTTGGTGGTGCCCAGGTCGATCCCGATGACCTTCGCCATACGCTAGGTCCTTTCGCGTTCGTTGGTAGACGTGGGATGATGGCGCCCCGGGGCCTGCCCTCGGCCCCCGGCGCACAGGGTTGCTGCCTGCCGGGGGGTGCAACGCCGATGCCACCTGTTTCTCCCGTTTTCCTGCCATATCCGCAGCTTCGCGCCGCGGTTCCGGGCCATTGTGGCGGGTTTCGCCGCGTGCCGTCCCGGCAGGCGCATGAAACGCGAAGCGGCGCCGCGATGGGCGCCGCTCCCGGCAGGCTCGCCGGTCCCTCGCCCGGGGCTCAGGCGTAGAGGTTGTGCTCCGGGTCCAGCCAGCGCACGAAGAAGGTGTCGTCGACCAGGAACCCGTGCACCCGCCCGTGCTCGTTCGCCGAGAGGGCGAACTGCCACGCCAGCTCGTCCGCGTCGATGTCGCCGCGGATGCCGAACCCGTCGACCGATACGCGCTCGTCCGCGAAGTTGATCGGATGGACCCGCAGGGTTCCCGAGCGGCTGGCGCGAAACTCGGACACGCTGAGCATCGACAACTCCCTCAGACGCGCCAGGAGGAGCTGGAAATAGCGCCCGCTCTGCCCGCCGACGTCGAACGCCGGATGCGACGTATCGAGGAACCTGAACGAGAAAAGCAGCAGCCGATCTGCGCGCCGGATCCCTGGGGAGCGGAGATCTCGCTTCACGACTCAGGCGGCGTCGGCGAGGCGCCGGAAGTATGCCCGCATGTCCTCTTCCGAAAGCTCGGTGCTGCAAGGGTCCGCGGGATCGATCCCCCCGCGGGCCTCCAGCCAGGGAAGCTCGCGGCGCGTCATTCCGTCGAGCTCCCACTCGTCCAGGAGAAGGTATTCGCCCGCTACTTCGTTCAGGAACGCCGCGGCATCGGGCGGAAGTGCCGGGACGGCCGGAGACGGGGGGATGTCGCAGATTCCGAACTCCTTGAAGCGCCAGTATACGGACGGGATCACCGGTCCGGAGATCCACGCCTGGAACTTCTCCGGGAACAGCGGCCGGTTGTACAGCGCCAGGTGCCACGCCTGCGCGTAGTACAGCAGCTTCTGGAGCTTCAGGTTGTTCACCGAAGCGCTCCGCTGGTGCGCCAGGGCGATGAAGTAGTCGGCGACCTCGTCGGCCGTGATCTTCCGCGACATGGAAGCCCGTTGGCTGGGTGCGGTCCGTCCAGTTTATTCCGAATCTAGGCTGGTCCGCTCGTCCGGGCAAGATACATTCGCGACCGGAAAAGGTGCGCCAGCGCGTGGGCAGGTGCCTGCGTACGGTGGCGCGGAGAGGGTGGCCTCGGGAGCAGACCCGTCAGGCCGGGAGAGGCTCCTCGAGTGGACGGGTTCGTGGCGGCGCCGCCCGCCGTCATCGCCCGCGCACGGCCTCGTACGCGGCGAGGCACGCGGCGGCGACGGCGAGGCCGCCCAGGAGTCCGCCGAGCACGTCGGACGCCCAGTGCTTCTCCTCCAGCACGCGGCCACCGGCCAGCGCGAGCGGCAGCGCCAGCGCCACAGGGACGGTGGCGGCGGGGCGGGCGATCTCCTCGCGCGCCAGGACGTACGCGGCGGCCAGGGACACGGCGCCGGGGCCGAAGGCGTGGCCGCTCGGGAAGACCGGCTTGTTGCGCTTCCGGTGCCCGGGCGGCGTCGGCGGCTGGGGGAGCCAGCGGTCGAACGCCGGGTTGAGCGCGGTGGCCACGGCGCCCGCCAGCATCACGGCGCCCGCGCCGGCCCTGCGCGACCGCGCCGCGTCCTCCCCGCGCGGCCCGGGGCCGGCGAGCACGCAGGTGGACGCCGCGAGCGCCGCCGGGACGTACGTCCACCACTTGCCGGCGGGCGCCATGGCTCGGGCCACGCGGCGGGCCGGGTGGCCGCGGGGGCTCGCCGTGCGCCTGCGCACCTCCTCGTCGGCGGCCGCGGTGTGGCGGCGGACGACGGCGGCGTTCAGCAGCGCGAACCCCGCCGCCGCGCCCACCGCCACGGCGCCCAGCGCGAGCGCGCGGCTCCCGCCGTCCCGCCGCTCGCCCGTGTGGTCCTGTCGGTCGGATTTCGTCATGCCCGGGCGCTCCGGCCAGATCCGTACCGGCGGCGCTCCACCCGTCGTCCTGGGTCCGACCTTCCCGTCACGTTGCGCCGTCCGGGGGAGGCGCCTATATCTCCGGCGCTTCCAGGGGAGGAGAGATGACGGGGATCACGGAGACGCTGCACTTCCTGCGCGAGCGGATCACGCGGGCGCCGGGCGCGGTGCTGGTGCTGGGGTCGGGACTCGGCGGGCTGGCGGAGGAGATCGAGGACGCGGTGCGCATCCCGTTCGGCGAGATCCCCGGCTTCCCGCGGCGCACGCAGGAGCTGGCGGGGCACGCGGGCGCGCTGGTGGCCGGGCGGCTGGAGGGGGTGGAGGTGGCCGCCATGCAGGGCCGCTTCCACCTGTACGAGGGGTGGCGGCCCGAGGACGTGGCGCTCCCCGTGCGCGCGCTGGCGGCGCTCGGGGCCGAGGTGATGGTGCTCACCAACGCCGCCGGCGGGCTGCGCCCCGGGATGGAGCCCGGCGACCTGATGCTGATCGCCGACCACCTCAACCTGATGTGGCGCAACCCGCTGATCGGCCGCGTGGTCCCCGGCGAGCAGCGCTTCCCCGACATGTCGGACCCGTACGACCGGGAGCTGCGCCGCGTGGCCGAGGAGGTGGCGCTCGGGCTGGGGATCCCGGTCACGCAGGGCGTCTACGCGGCGGTGCTGGGCCCCAGCTACGAGACCCCCGCCGAGATCCGCATGCTGGCCCGCCTCGGCGCCGACGCGGTGGGGATGTCGACCGTGCCCGAGGTGCTGGTGGCGCGGGCGCTGGGGGTCCGCTGCCTGGGGATCTCCTGCATCACCAACCTGGCCGCAGGGCTGGCGGGCCACCCCCTCACGCACGACGAGGTGATCGAGGTCGGCGCCCGGGTGCGCGACCGGCTGGTGGCGCTGGTGCGCGGGGTGCTTCCCCGCGTCGCCCCGGTCAACCTCGCCTCGGAGGCGGCCGCCTAAGCCCTCCGGACCCGTCGGGCCGCCCGGCGGATCGCGCGGCGGCGCTGCTGAAACCAATCCCCCGCGGCGGCCGTAAGCGCCTGCCGTTTACTCGATTAGCCCACCACCTGCGCCCGCGATAGCTCTCATGGACGGCTTCGAACTGCTCATCCCCATCCTGGGCGTCATCTTCGGCGGCCTGACCATCCTGGTGCCGATCGTCGGCATCACCGCGCGCATCGCGCTCAAGCCGGTGATGGAGTCGTGGGCGCGGTACCGGGAGCTGAGGGGCAACGACGACGCGGTGGTGATGCTGGAGCGGCGCATGGCGCTGATGGAGGAGCACCTGAACAGCATCGACCGCTCGGTGCAGCTCCTGCTGGAGGAGTCCGACTTCCGCCGCAAGCTGGAGGTGGGCGGCTCCGCCCCCGCTGCCCTCCCCGGCGGCTCCGGCACGCCGGAGAGCTGATACCACTTTGCAGAGAATCGTTCGGGTACAGCTTTCCGATAAAGTCTCACACAGAGGACACAGAGAAACTTCAATCGAGTCTTCAGTTCCTCCGTGTTCTCTGTGTCCTCTGTGTGATTCCCAATCCGTTCGGAACCAGAACAATGCTCGGCAATCTGGTATGAGCCCGACGGTGCCCACGGAACGCCGAAGCCCCTCCTCGCCGATCGAGGAGGGGCTTCGGGCTCGAAGGACCTCGCGCCCGTAGCGGCTATGGCCCCGGCGGCGGCGCGGGGACCATGTGGTTCAGCGGGCCGTGGCCGGAGCCGAGGCCGGGGGCGGCCGCGAGCGCCCGCTGCACGTACTCCAGCGCGTCTTCCACCGCGCGGCGGAGCGGCCGGCCGTGCGCGAGGCCCGCGGCCACGGCGGCGGAGAGGGTGCACCCCGTGCCGTGCGTGCTGCGCGTGTCGAGCTTCGGGCGGCGCCACTCGCGCCACTCGCGCCCGTCGAAGAGCACGTCCACCAGCTCGGGCGCGCGCAGGTGGCCGCCCTTCACCAGCGCGGCCCGGGCGCCCATCTCCACCAGCGCGGCCGCCGCGCGCCGCATCCCCGCCTCGTCCTCCAGCGCCTCGCCCACCAGGAGCGCCGCCTCGTCCAGGTTGGGCGTCGCCAGCGCCGCCAGCGGGAGCAGCTCCCGGGCGATCGTCCGCTCGGCGTCGGCGTCCAGCAGGCGGTCGCCGCTGGTGGCCACCATCACCGGGTCCAGCACGTAGTTGGGGAGCCGGTGCTCGCGGATCGACGCCGCCACGGCGCGCACCAGCTCGGAGGTGGCCAGCATCCCCGTCTTGCAGGCGGCCGGCGGCAGGTCCTCGGCCACGGCGCGGACCTGCGCGCGCACGGTGTCGACGGGGATGGCGTGCACGCCCGTGACGCCGCGCGTGTTCTGCACCGTGACCGCCGTCAGCGCGCTGGCGCCGAAGACGCCGAACGCGTGGAAGGTCTTGAGGTCGGCCTGGACGCCGGCGCCCCCGCCGGAGTCGGACCCGGCGATGGTCAGCGCGACGGGCAGGGTCGTCATCGTCTCGATCTCCTGGAACGGCTTCGTCTCGCGGGGGAATGAGACGGCGCGGGGCGGCCGGGCGCAAGGGGCGCCGGGAAGCGAAGGGGCCCCGCGTGCGGCGGGGCCCCGGGCGCTTCAGTTCAGGTTGAAGACGGGCGCCGGCGGCGGCAGCGCGTACAGCCGCCGCAGGAAGAGCGGGTACGACGCGTTGTTGGTGGCCAGCTGCTCGCGCGGGTGCGCCGGGAGCAGCTCGGCGATGCGCGCGCGGGTGACCTCGATGCGGTGCGCGGTGGCCGGGTGGGTGGAGAACCACGCGGCGGCCGGCGTCCCGTCGGGCGCCGCCTGCTCCTCGTGCGCCAGGCTGTCGAAGAGCGTCAGCATCCCGTTGGGGTCCACGCCGGTGTCGATCAGGTACCCCACCGCCAGCCGGTCGGCCTCGGCCTCGTCGTGCCGCGAGTGCGCCGCGAACCAGAGCTGGTTCCCCAGCTGCAGCGCCTGCTGGTCCAGCAGCGGCTTGCGCCCCAGGATCGTCTGGTACAGCAGCGTCGACATCGAGCTGGTGCGCATCTGCCGCTGCAGGTTCTTGGCGCCGTGCCGGGCCGCCACGTGCCCGATCTCGTGCGCCAGCACCCCGGCGAGCTCGGAGACGTTGCTGGTGCGCTCGATCAGCCCGCGGTTGACGTAGATGTGCCCGCCCGGCAGGGCGAAGGCGTTCACCGCGTCGGTGTCGACGATGTAGAAGTGGTAGCGGACGTCGGGGCGCGCGCTGTGGCGGGCGATCAGCCCGCCCAGCTCGTTGACGTACAGGTTCAGCGGGACGTCCCGCACCAGGGGGACGCGCGCGTTCACGTTCGCGGCGATCTGGTCGCCGAGCGCCTGCTCGCGCTTCTCGCTGATGCACCCCGCCAGCAGCAGCGGAAGCAGGGCGAGCGCGGCCCCCGCGGGCCGGACCCGGGCGCGGAGGCGCCGGGTCCGGACGCCGCCGCCGAACCGGGCGCTCACCGCCGGTCCCGCGGCACGGGAGTCAGCGAGCGGACGCGCGCCCGGAAGCTCTGGAACTCGCGCGTGTCGGTGGTCAGCCGGGAGCTGTTCGCGCCCGGCGTGGCCTGGATGGCGGCGCGGGTGTTGGCGACGCGCTCCTGCTCCAGCGGGTGCGTGGAGAACCACTGCTCCACCCGGCTGGGGTTGCGCCGGCGCTCGCTCAGGAGCTCCTCGAAGAAGCTGGGGAGCCCGTTGGGGCTGATCCCGCTGCGCACCAGGTAGGTGATGGCCACCCGGTCGGCCTCGCGCTCGGCGTCGCGGCCGTAGCCGGCGAACACGGCGCTGCCGCCCACCTGGATGCCCGCGCGCTCCACCGTCGAGGGCGGCCGGCGCAGCAGCACGCCGTAGAGCACCCCCAGCATGGTGTTGGCGTTCTGCGCGCGCTGCATCTGCTGCAGGCCGTGCCGCTCCACCACGTGGCCGATCTCGTGGGCCAGCACGCCGGCCAGCTCCGACATGTTGTCGGCGCGCTCGATCACCCCGCGGTTGACGTAGACGTAGCCGCCGGGGATGGCGAAGGCGTTGACAACGTCGGAGTTGACGACGTAAAACGTGTACGGGATCCCGCGCTGGTCCGCCTGCGACGCGATCCTGCGGCCGAGCTGGTTGACGTAGTCGTTGGTGGCGCGGTCGGTGATCAGCGGGAGCTGGCGGTTGATCTGGGCCGCGTAGTTGGCCCCGAGCTGCTGCTCCTGCTGCGTGGTGACCGCCGGCGCGCACCCTCCCGCGACGGCCGTGCCGCCCAGGGCCAGCGCCAGGGCGCCGGCGCGGAGGGGGCTCGTAAGTCGAATTCTCATAACACTCTCCATCCGCCTGGGGTGTTCGGGTTGGGAGGGGAGGGGAGGCAAGTCTCGGACCAGATGGGGGCACCGCTCACGCGCCGCGAGGAGCGGCTGGTACGCTCGCTCGCCGTGCGGAAGCACCGCGAGGCCGAGGGACTGTTCCTGGTGGAGGGGGTACGCGCCGTGGAGGACCTCCTGGCCTCGCCGCTCCCGGTGCGGATGGTCGTCGCCTCGTCCTCGCTGGAGGACACCCCGCGGGGGGCGGCGCTCCGCCGGTCGGTCGAGGAGCGCGGCCTTCCCCTGCGCGAGACGGGGGAGCGGGAGCTGCGCGACCTCGCCGGGACCGAGCAGCCGCAGGGGGTGCTGGCCGTGGCGGCGATCCCCCGCGCCACGCTGGCGGGCCTGAAGGTGGACGCCGAGCCCGCGGTGCTGCTGGTGCTGGACGCGGTGCAGGACCCCGGCAACTTCGGCACGCTGGTGCGCACCGCCGAGGCGCTGGGGGCGGCGGGGGTGCTGGCGCTCCCCGGCACGGTGGACCCCTGGAACCCCAAGGCGGTGCGCGCCGCCATGGGCTCCTCCTTCCGCCTGCCGGTGGTCCCGGCGACCTGGGACGAGGCGGCGCCGTGGCTGGCGGAGCGCGCCGTGGCGGTGGTCGCCGCGGTGGTGGGCGCTGCGCCGCTCCCGGTGCCGCCGCCGCGCCGGGCCGCGCTGGTGCTGGGGAACGAGGGCGCCGGGGTGGGCGCCGAGACTCTCGCGCGGGCCGACCTGCGGGCGGGCGTCCCCTTGCGCGGGCGGACCGAGTCGCTGAACGTGGCCGCCGCCGGGGCCATCCTCCTCCACGAACTCCTCAGGTGAGCTGAGCTTTGCCGGACCTGCTGCTGTGGGCCTACGCGGCCGTGATCGGGGCGTGCGTGGGCTCGTTCCTCAACGTGTGCGTCTACCGCTGGCCCGAGGGGGAGTCGGTGGTCTCGCCCCCCTCGCGCTGCCCGGAGTGCGGCACGCGCATCCGCTGGCGCGACAACATCCCCGTCCTGGGCTGGCTGCTGCTGCGGGGCCGCTGCCGGGAGTGCGGCGCGCGCATCTCCATCCAGTACCCGATCATCGAGCTGGCCACGGCGTCGCTGTGGGTGGCGGCGGTGCTGCGCCACGGGCTCTCGTGGCAGGCGCTCGCGACGGCGCTCTTCTTCACCCTGCTGCTGGGGATCGCGCTCACCGACGCGCGCGCCTACGTGATCCCCGACCAGTTCACCCTGGGCGGGCTGGTGATCGGGCTGCTCCTGTCCCTGGCGCCGGGGGGAATCGAGCCGCTGCAGGCGGTGCTGGGGGCGGTGCTGGGGTTCGTGCTGCTCTGGGTGGTGGCGGTGCTGGGCGAGTGGGCGTTCAAGAAGCCGGCGATGGGCGGCGGCGACATCAAGATGATGGCGATGGTGGGCGCCTTCCTGGGCCCGGTGGGGGTGCTGCTCACCATCTTCCTGGGCGCCCTGGCCGGGAGCCTGATCTTCGGCCCCATCAGCCTGCGCACGGGGAAGCTGGTCCCCTTCGGCATCTTCCTGGCCCTGGGCGCCGGGATCGCGCAGCCGTGGGGGCAGGCGATCGTCGACTGGTACCTGCGCACCTTCGTCGGCTGACGGCGGTCGCCGAGACCTGGGCGGGATCCGGGTTCAAGTGTCTCGTACCGAACCGGTTGAACAGTGGATGAGGCGGCGGGCATCCGTGTCGCTGCCGCGCCCAACCCACGTGGCGAGGCGAGTAGATCCTTCGCCCTGCGATCATCCAGGCGTATGCTGGTTTCGTGCGATCGGGCCTCAGGATGACAAGCGCACACCAACTAATCTTACGGATTCGGTATCAGGATGACAGCTTTGGGGGACCGGACACAGGCGAAATAATCAGTTTGTAGGGGCGAGCCTGCGAGTCCGAACGGAGGCGGCACCGGCACGTGAGCCGGCCTGTCGCGTGGAGGCTGGCATCCGCCGGTCGAGGCATGCCTCGCCCCTACGGGTTCGGTGCGTTCGGTGGAGGCCTGCGCGGTCCCGGACAACGGTCGAGGAGGCCTCGCCCCTACGAGGGTTCGGTGCGTCCGGCGGGCGCCTGCGCGCGCATCAGGCCCCCGCCCCGCTCTCCTTCCCCACCTTGGGCGCCAGCGAGACGCGGTTGCGGCCGGCGCCTTTCGCGCGGTAGAGGGCCTCGTCGGCCAGCTTGAGCGTGAGGGCAGGCGCGGGGGTGCAGTCCGGGCAGGCGGCCGCGCCCACCGATACGGTGACGGAGAGCGGGCGGCCGTTCCACATCACCGGCCGCGCCTCGATCGCCCGGCGGACGCGCTCGCCCACCTCGGCCGAGGCGCGCAGGCCGGTCTCCGGGAGCAGCACCACGAACTCCTCGCCGCCCAGGCGCGCCGGCAGGTCCACGTCGCGCACGGAGAGGCGCAGCAGGTTGGCCACGTGCTGCAGGACGCGGTCGCCCGCCTCGTGGCCGTGCGTGTCGTTGAACTTCTTGAAGAAGTCGATGTCCAGCACCAGCACCCCGAACGCCCGCGCGTAGCGGTCGAAGACGTGGCTGAGCGTCACCAGCCGCTCCTCGAACGCGGCGCGGTTCGGCAGCCCCGTGAGCGCGTCGGTGTGCGCCCGCTGGTCGAGCGCCTGGTACTCGCGGGCGCGGCGCAGCGGCAGCGGGGCCAGGCCGCACACCAGCCGCAGCAGCTCCGTCTCCTTCTCGCCGAAGCGCCCGGGCTCGGGGTGCCAGACGACCACCGCCCCCAGCGCCCGCCCGTCCGCCACCAGCGGGAAGACGGCGGCCGAGCGCGGGGAAACGCGCCACTGCTCGCCCGGCGTGCAGAGCGGCAGGCGCTCGCGGTCGCGACGCAGGTCCTCGTAGGTGAGGTCCACCGCGTGCTTGAGCGCCAGCGCCAGCCGCGACTCGTCTTCGCCGAAGTCCGCCGCGAACACCGGCGCGGGGCCGGTGTCGTCCACCTCCAGCACGCGCCCGCGCCCCGCCTCGTCCAGCCCCAGCGCAACGGCCGCCCCCGCCGCGCCCGTCCCCCGCCGCACCACGCCCGCCAGCCGCCGCGCGAAGGCGTCCACCTCGATCTCGCCCGGGAGCGTCCGCGCGGCCTCGGCGATGGCCCGCACGCGCGCGTCCTCGTGCTCCGCGTCGGCGCGCAGGCGCAGCAGCGCGGCGAGCGTCGACAGGTGCCGCCCCGCCTCCAGCGCCGCCGCGTCGGCACCCGAAGGCGCAGGAGCTGGATAGGCGAGCGCCAGCACCCCCTCCGGCAGGTCGACGGGAACGATCAGCATCTCCGCGGCCCAGGCGACGGGGAGCTCGCGCCGGCCCGGCTCCACCCGCTGCGGGATCTGCTCCTCGATGGCCCAGCGGTACGGGCTCCCCTCCAGCGCCACGACGGGCGCGGGCGACGGCGCCCCGGGCGCGGCCGCGCGGGCGACGAGCGACGCGCTCTGCCACTCCGCGTCCGCCTTCCACAGCGCCGCCTCGTGCGCCCCGGCTGCCAGCCGCGCCAGCTCCAGCGCCGCCTCCATCGCTTCGACGTCCCCCGCGCGCGCGGCCGGCTCCTCCGCCGCCTGCACCGGCTGCCGCGCCGCCCCCGCCGTCCGCGGAGCGCGCGGCCGGCCGACGAGCGCGTACGCCGCCGCCAGGCCGATCAGCAGCTCGTAGCGGAGGATCGACGCGAGCGACGGCGGGCCGAGATGAATCCACTCCGCGAGCGGGACGAGGAGCGCGGCGGCGACGGCCGCGGCGGGGGCGGCCTGCGGGCGGAATCTCCCGAGCGCGACCACCCACGCCGCGGGGAGCGCGATGAGCGGCGAGGCGAGCGAGCCGGTGAGCCAGACCAGGAGGTGGAGCGGCGGCCAGGCGGCGAGGACCAGATCCCCCTTCTCCCGCCTCGCCGCGTACGCCCACGCGGCCAGGCCGGCGAGCAGGACGACGGCGAGGCCGATCCCCCGCTTCGGCAGGACGCCGAGGAGGGCGAGCGCGAGGAGGTACGCCGCGGCGCCGGCGGCGAGGGGAGGAACGGCGTTGGGACGGCCGGCGGGAGCGGGAATCGTCAGGAGGCCGGCAGGAGGTTGATGCGGGCCGCGGCGCAGGCGGCGCCGAAGCCGTTGTCGATGTTCACCACGGTGACGCCCGACGCGCAGCTGTTCAGCATCCCCAGCAGCGCGGCCACGCCGCCGAACGAGGCGCCGTACCCCACGCTGGTCGGCACCGCGATCACGGGGACGGAGACCAGCCCGCCGACGACCGACGGGAGCGCCCCCTCCATCCCCGCGACCACGATGATCACCGCCGCGGAGCGCAGCTTCTCGCCCTGCGCGAGCAGGCGGTGCAGCCCGGCCACGCCCACGTCCGTCATCCGCTCGACGGGGTTGCCGAAGGCGTGCGCCGTCACCGCCGCCTCCTCGGCCACGGGGAGGTCGCTGGTGCCCGCGGTGACGACCAGGACCGTGCCGCGCACCGTGCGCTCGGTCGGCTCCGCCGGCGCCAGCCACGCCGTGCGCCCCAGCGCGTTCAGCTCGATCGACGGGAAAGCGGCGCGCAGCGCGTGCGCCGCGGCCGGGGCCACGCGCGTCACCAGCACCCCGTCGCCCCGCGCGGCGATGCGCTGCGCGATGCCGACCACCTGCTCGGGCGTCTTCCCCTCCCCGAAGATCACCTCGGGGAAGCCCTGCCGGAGCGCCCGGTGGTGGTCCACCGAGGCGAAGGGGAGCTGCTCGAACGGCGTCCAGGCCAGGCGCCGCTCCGCCTCGTCGGGCGCCACGGCGCCGCTGGCCACCTCGGAGAGGAGCAGGCGCAGCTTCTCGGGCGTCACGCGGCGACCCCCTCGTACTCCTCGAGGTAGCGCTCCAGCTTCTCCTCGGCCTCGGCGAGCGACGTCACCTCGAAGAGCTCCTGCCGCAGCACGCGCCCGTTCGGCAGCCCCTTGGTGTACCACCCCAGGTGCTTGCGGAACTCGATCATCGCCTTCTCCTCGTCCCTCTCCCAGGCGATGGCGAGGCGGGCGTGGTGGATGATGATGCGGAAGCGCTCGGCCGGGTCGGGGTCCGGCGGCACCGGGCGCCCCTCCAGCGCCGCCCGCGCCTGCCCGAAGATCCACGGCTGCCCGTGCGACCCGCGCGCGATCATGATCCCCGCGCAGCGCGTGTGGTCGTGCATCCGCTTCGCGTCTTCGCCGTTCCACACGTCGCCGTTGCCGATCACGGGGATGTCGAGCGCGTCCACCACGGCGGCGATCTCGTCCCAGTCGGCCGTGCCGCTGTACATCTGCGTGCGCGTGCGGGCGTGCAGCGTGAGCACCTCGGCGCCCGCGTCCTGGCAGCGCAGCGCGATCTCCACCGGGTTCCTCATCTCCTCGTTCCACCCGCTGCGGATCTTCACCGTGGTGGGGATGGAGAGGGCGCCCTTCACCGCGCGGATGATGCCCTGCACCAGGTCCAGGTCGCGCAGGCACCCCGAGCCGCCGTTCCTGAGCGCGACCTTCTTGACCGGGCAGCCGAAGTTGATGTCCAGGTAGTCCGGCGCGTACACCTCCTCCACCAGCGCGGCGGCCTCGGCCATCGCCTGCGGGTCGGAGCCGAAGATCTGGATGCCGATCGGCCGCTCGTCGTCGTGGAAGCGCAGGTACGAGTGCGTCCTCCTGTCGTGCCGCCGGATCCCCTCGGCCGAGACGAACTCGGAGACCACCACGTCCGCCCCGAACGAGCGGCAGAGCCGGCGGAACGGGCTCTCGCTGACCCCCGCCTGCGGGGCCAGGTACAGCGGGACGCGGTCGTCCCTCCGCAGCATCTCGAAGAAGCTCTCGCGCATGGGGAAAGGATACCGAAAAGCGCAGGGCGATTCAACCTTGGCGTCCGCCGTCCCGGATGGCTGCGATGTGTTTCGTAGGGGCGAGCATGCGAGTCCGAGCACAGGCGGCCGCAGCGCAAGAGGCCGCCTGCGCGCACGAGCCGGCATCCGCCGGGCGAGGCATGCCTCGCCCCTACGAATTCCCAGGTTGTTCGGTCCTGATTCGTTGCTCGGGACGCTACTGCGCCATTCCCGTCCCAGGTGCGGCCCCTCGATTGGGACGCGAGGTCCCCAATGGGGCACGGGCGCCGCAGCTCCGGACGCATCCTATCCTGATCCATTTGTTTGTCAACCCGGGTCTCAAGCGTGCGAAATCGCCTTGGAGGGCGGGCCCGTGCATCATCTTCGTGCATCACGAGTTCGGTGCGCCTGGCGTCTTTCCGGAATTTGGAGATCTTCCCGGCCGCGGCTCGATGGACGGGAATTGGAACAAAGCTTTCCATATAGGCCGGCGCCTCCGCGAGGTGCGGAGCGCTCCCGGGGCCGGGGACAAGCGGCCCATCGCGGAGAGGCTTCCGCCTCTCCTGACCGCATACATCTGCAAGGAGACACTCTCATGTCGTTCACGACCCTGGCGATCGGCGAAGAGGACCGCTACTCGGCGTCGTCCGACCCCACGACCCTCTCCCTCGGCGAAGAGGACGGCGGCTACACCACCCTGGCCCTCGGCGAGGAGGACAAGGACCCCACGACCGAGGCGATCGGCGAGGAGGACCCCACCACCATGTCGCTGGGCGAGGAGGATTCCAGGCAGTACGAGGCCGGCGTGGTCGACCCGTTCGGGCAGTTCTGATCCACCGCGACCGACGGACCGCCCCACCCGGCGTACGCGCCGGGTGGGGCTTTCGCTGGAGCCGAGACCGTCCACCCTCGAGGGATGCTCAGCCATGCCGACACTCCAGGCCCCGCGCCGCGCCCCCGCGCGCGCGCTTCGCGATACCCGCCGCCCGCTGCTGGTCGCCGGCGGCGAGACCGACCCCAACCTCCTCTCCCTCCTGCGCCGCGCCCGCGAGCGCGCGCTCCCGGTGCTGCCGGTGCTGGCCGGGCCCCAGACGACGCCCGCGCTCACCTGGGACGTGCAGGCGGACACGCTGGTGCTGGACGGCCGCGAGGTGCGCCCGGCCGCCGGCTTCATGCGCTACGACGTGTTCCACGCCATGGCCGACCGGCGCGCGGCCGTCGGCTTCCGGGCGCAGGCGTGGCACACGGCGCTCCAGGGATGGCTGCTGGCGCACGACGACGTGCGGGTGATGAACCGCGGCTACGCCGGCCAGACGAACAAGCCGTTCATGCTCCGCGCCGCGGCCGCCTGCGGGCTCCGCATCCCCCGCACGCTGATCACCAACCACCTGGACGCGCTGGAGCGGGTGGAGGGCGCGGCGGAGATGATCGCCAAGCCGGTGGCCGGCGGCGGCTACACGCAGCTGATCCGCGACCTGCTGGCGAAGACGCCGCGCCGCGACGGCCGCTCGGCCGCGCCGGCGATCGTGCAGCAGCGGCTGGTGGTGCCGGAGGTGCGCATCTACGGCATCGGCGGGCGCTTCCTCCCGTTCACCGTGATCAGCGACCGGCTGGACTACCGCGCGGACGACGCCACGCGCGTGGAGCCGCGCGACCTGGAGAGCATCGACCCGGGGCTGATCGCGGGGCTCGGGCGGCTGATGGGCCGGCTCGCGATGGAGTACGGCGCCGCCGACTTCAAGACCGACCCCGACACCGGCGAGCTGGTGTTCCTGGAGATCAACAGCGGCCCCATGTTCGCCGCCTTCGACCGGGCGAGCGGGCACGCGGTGAGCGACGCGATCCTCGACTACCTGGCCGCCGCGTGAGGCAGGTTCCGAGCATTCTCCTGGTTTCGAACAGATCGAAGTCACACGGAGAAACGGAGAAACAGAGGAGCGCGAGGACTTCGGTTCTCTGTTCCTCCGTTTCTCTGTGTGAGACCTTTCCTCGCCGACGCTCCGACGACTTTCGCAGCACGCGGATTCCGACCCGCCGTCCTCCCGATCATCCGGCTAAGTGGTTGCTTTGACAGGCCGGAGGACGGCGGTTACATTGGCGCGTCCTTTTTCCGGACCCGGACGTTTTGTAATCGAACCAACCGATTGGACGATATGAATCTTCGTGAGTTCTTGACCGAGGACGCGGTCCAGCTCGACCTCAGGGGCGAGTCGAAGGACGAGATCCTGAAGGAGCTCATCGGCCTGCTGGGCGTGGACGACAAGGCGCAGGGCATCCTGTTCAAGATGCTCAAGCGCCGCGAGAACCTCGGCTCCACCGGCATCGGCAAGGGGATCGCCATCCCCCACTGCCGCTCGCTGGTGGTCAACCGCCTGCGCGTGGCGTTCGGCCGCAAGAAGGGCGGCGTCGACTTCAAGGCCATCGACGACCAGCCCGTGCACAACTTCTTCCTGATCGTCGCCCCTCCGCTGGAGGTGTCGAACCAGTACCTGCCCGTGCTGGGGCGCATCGCGCAGTTCGCCAAGGAGCCCGACGTGGCGGGGCGGCTGGAGCAGATGAGCGAGCCCAGGGAGTTCCTGGCGCTGCTCGAGGAGAAGGGCGTCTGAGGAGCACACCGGAACGATGCTGAATCCGCAACTGGAAGCCCTGCTGGAGATCCAGGACCTGAAGACGCAGCGCCGCGAGCTGGCCGAGGCCGGCGAGCGCGAGGTCCAGGAGCAGGTGTTCGGCCTGGGCGTCGACGAGGCGCTCAAGGTCCTGGACGACAAGATCGCCGAGATGGAGGAGGCGCTCGACCCGCCGGTGCAGAGCCGCTACCGCCGCATGGCCGGCAAGCACGCGCGCGTGGTGGTGCCGGTGATCCGCGGCACCTGCTACGGCTGCTTCGTGGCCGTCCCCACCGCGCAGGCCTCCGACGCCGAGCGCAACGCCGAGATCCGCTCGTGCCAGAACTGCGGGCGGTTCCTCTATCACGTGGACTGAGCCGAGAGTACGGGGTACGAGGTACGGAGTACGAACCACGGAGCCGGCCCGGCGCGAAGTCGGGCCGGTTTTGCTTTCCAGAGCGGGGTATCCACCAGACGTCATCCCGGGGGAGCCATGGATCGTACAGGGAGGCGGGGGGCGTACCCGTTGCAGGGTGCGCCCCTCCATGAATGCACGAAATCCTTGACCGCCGCGCCGCGAAAACCGTAACGATAGTCCGCGGTTCATCTTTACTTCTTCGATTCCCTTTCCGGAGACTTCCCATGCCCACCCGATTCCGCGTCGCCAGCTTCAACGTCGAGAACCTGTTCGAGCGCGCGAGGCTCCTCAACTTCGACGACAACGCGCAGGCGGACCCCCTGCTCGCGAGGGTAGAGGAACTGCGCCAGGAGCTCAAGCGCAAAACATACGACAAAGAGAAAATCCTCAAGCTCTACCACGAGTTGAAGGAATGGATCGAAATCGCCGAAGTGCGCGGGAAGCTGTTCGACCGGAACAAGACCCAGGTGAAGGCGGACGGCGTCGACGACTGGGGCGGCTTCATCGACTTCAAGAAGGAGAGATTCACCGAGGAGGCGCGAGCGAACACCGCGCGGGTGATCCGCACCGTCAACGCCGACATCTGCTGCCTGGTCGAGGTGGAGAGCCGGCCCGTCCTCAAGCACTTCTGCATCGACCGGCTGCCGAAGAAGGGAACATTCAAGGATTACAGGCACCTGATGCTGATCGACGGCAACGACCCGCGCGGGATCGACGTGGCGCTGGCGAGCCGCTTCCCGCTCCTCACGCTGCGCAGCCACGTGGACGACCGGTCCGGCAACAGTTCCATTTTCTCGCGCGACTGCCTCGAGATCGAGGTCGACACCCCGGTCGGGGCCGTGTGGATCCTGCTGAACCACTTCAAATCGAAAGGCTACGGCGCACAGGCGACTTCCGACGCGAAAAGGAAGCGGCAAGCTGAGAGGGTAGCCGAGATACTCCAGACGAACTTCGACCTGAGGAAGGACCGGGTGATCGTCGTTGGCGACCTGAACGACACGCCGGACAGCAAGCCTCTGAAGCCTCTGCTCGGGGTCAAGCACCTGCACGACGTCCTGGCGCTGACCTTCTCGGACGCGGCGGACCGGTGGACCTACCACTACAAGAAGAACGAGCAGATCGACTTCATGCTGGTCTCGGAGCCGCTGCGCGCCGCCCTGAAGGACGCGGGCGTGGAGCGGCGTGGGATTTTCGGTGTCGACAAGTTCACGAACGGACAGGTCCAGGCGTTTGACACGGTCAAGCGGCCCAAGGATGCCGCCTCGGACCACGGCGCGGTTTGGGCCGACTTCGAACTCTAGCCGCCCTCACCAGTCCCGTGCCGGTACCTGGCGCGCGCTGCGGTTGCGCTCCAGCACCGAGCGCTGGGCGTCCTGCTCCTGCTGCGCGGCGCCGGCCAGGATGCGCTCGGCCTCGGAGCGGCTGACGCGCGGCGCGGAGCCGCCCGGCTGCGGCGCGGGCGCTGGCGCCGGCTGCGGCGCCGGGGCCGGCTGGTCCTCCTCGCCGCCGCCCCCTCCCCCGCCCTGCCCCTGCGACTGCGCTCCGCCGCCGCTCGGCTCGCGCTCCAGCAGCTTCTGGGCGAGCTCCAGGTTCCACTTGGCGTCCAGGTCCGCCGGGTGCAGCCGGAGCGCCTGCTTGTAGCGCGCGATCGCCCGCTCCAGCCGCTGCCGGCGCTGCTCGTCGGGGACCTTGCGGCGGAAGACGGGCTCCAGGTCGGTGTTGCCGGCGTTGTAGTGCGCGCGGACCAGGAGCGCCCGCGGGCCGCGCGCGTCGGCAGCGGCCTCCAGGTGCGGGCGGGCCTGGTCCCAGCGCCCCAGCCGCAGCAGCGCCGTCCCCAGGTTGTAGCGCACGATCGCCGACGAGTCTCCCCGCTCCAGGCGGCGCGCGTAGACCTCGGCCGCGCGGCGCGCCTGGCCCGAGCGGTAGGCGCGGTTCCCCTCCGCGATCCCGCCGCCCAGCAGCGGGAAGGCGACGGCGAGCACGAACAGCGTCCTCATCGCCCGCCTCCTCCGTTCAGCCCCCGGCGCCGCCCCGCGCGCTCGACCAGCAGGGAGTCGAGCGCCAGCAGGAGGAGCGCGGCGCCCAGGAACCACTCGTAGCGGTTCCCCGGCGCCGTCCCCGCGCGGTTCGTCCCGCGCCCGGCGGGGACGGTGCGCACGGCGTCGACCACCCACGCCACGTCCCCGGGACTGCGGAGCGGACGGTAGACGCCGCCCGTGCGCCGCGCCACCTCGCGCAGCAGGTCGTGGCCCAGGCGCGAGACCGCCATCTCCCCCGTCTCCGGGTCGCGCTTGTACCCCTCGCGCCGCCCGCTCACCGGGTCGAAGTGCGGGACCGGGCCGCCGCGCGGGGTGCCGATCCCCACCGCGTGCACGGGGACCCCGACGCGCGCGGCCACCGCCGCGGCGCGGACCACCTGGCCGCGCTCCTCCAGCGCGTCGCCGTCGGTGACCAGCACGATGGAGCCCGCCGCGCCCGCGCCGCCCCCGCGCACCAGGAGCGAGAGGGCATTGGCGATGGCGTCGGAGAGACTGGAGCCGCCCTGCGTGAGCACCTCGGGCGAGAGGCCGTCCAGGTACAGCTCCAGCGCGCCGAAGTCGTCGGTGAGCGGCGAGACCAGGTAGCCGCGGCCGGCGAAGACCACCAGCCCCACGCGCGAGCCCTGCAGCCGGTCCAGCATCGCCCGCGTGGCGGTGCGCTCCCACTCCAGCCGGTCGGGGCGCACGTCCTCCACGCGCATGGAGTTCGAGGCGTCGAGCACCAGCACCACGTCGGCCGCGCTGGCGGAGCGGGGGGCGCGCTCCACCCCCCAGAGCGGGCCCACGGCGGCCACCCCCAGCAGCAGCGCCGCCACGCTCACCAGCGCGATGCGGAGGTTGGGCGCGGCCAGCAGGTCCGTCGGGGCCAGGCGGCGCACCAGCCCGGCCTCGCCCAGCGCCTCGGCGGCCTGGCGGCGGCGGCGAGCCCAGAGCAGCATCGCCGCGCCGACGACGGCGGGCAGCAGCGGCACCAGGTGCAGCAGCTCGGGGTGCAGCAGCCCGTTCACGGCACCCTCCCCCAGCGGGTGGCGCGGAAGCACCACTCGGCCACCAGCAGCGCCGCCCCGGCCAGCAGGAACGGCAGGTAGCGCTCGGTGAAGCGCACGTAGCGCCGCACCCGCACCCGCGTCCGGGTCAGCCGGTCGATCTCGTCGTAGATGCGCCGCAGCGCCAGGTTGTCGGTCGCCCGGTAGTAGCGCCCGCCGGTGGCGCGCGCGATCTCGGTGAGGAGCCCCTCGTCCACGTCCACCGGCATCAGCGCGTAGCGCAGGCCCCCGCCGGGCGTGCGGGCCACGGGGATGCGTGCGCGCGTGCGCGACCCCACGCCGATGGTGAAGACGCGGATCCCCAGCGCCCCGGCGGCGCGGGCGGCGTCGCGCGGGTCGATGCTGCCGCGGTTGTTCTCGCCGTCGCTCATCAGGATCACCACGCGCGACTCGCCGGCGGCGCCGCGCAGCCGGTTGGCGGCGGTGGCCAGCCCCAGCCCGATCGCCGTGCCGTCGCCGAGCTGGCCGATCTGCAGGCCGTCGAGCGCGGCGGAGAGGTAGGCGTGGTCGCCGGTGGCGGGGACCTGCGTGAGCGCCTCGCCCGCGAAGGCCACCAGCCCGATGCGGTCGTGCGGCCGGGCCTCGATGAAGCGGCCGACGGTCTCCTTGGCCGCCCCCAGCCGGTTGCGCGGCCGGAAGTCCTCGGCCAGCATCGACGAGGAGACGTCGAGGGCGATCATGATGTCGATCCCCTCCGACTCCTCCTCGGTGACCGACGCCCCCGTGCGCGGCCCCGCCAGCGCGACGATCAGGCACGCGAACGCCAGCGCGCGCAGCACCTCGGGAAGCGCGCCGAAGACGGCCGCGCGCCGCGTGCGCACCGCGGCCAGGGTGGAGGCGCGCGCGTAGACGATCCCCTCGTCGCGCCGGCGGCGGCGGACCAGCGCCAGCCAGAGGGGGATGGCGAGGAGGAGCGCGAGCGCCCACGGGTGCGCGAAGGCGAGCGTCATCGCACCCCCTCCCCCGCCCCCGCCCCGGCGCCGGCCAGCGCGGGCTCGGGCGCTTCCGGCTCGCGGACGGCGCGCGTGAACGTCTCCACCCACTGGCGCGCGGCGGTCCAGTCGTGGAGAGCGTCGTCCAGCGCGCGGCGGTGGCGCGCGAACTTGGCCAGGTCGGCGACGCGGAGGACGTGGGCGACCGGGTCGAGCGACTCGGCGGGGACGCCGTCCTCGCGCATCCGCGCCAGCAGCTCCGACGTCGTCAGGTCCGCGCCCCACCTCGGCTCCAGCGCCGCCGCGTAGCCGCGCAGCGCCTGGGCGACCAGCGTGTAGAACCCCTTCCAGTCCCCCGCCTCCGCCAGCCCCGACTTCCGCGCGTGCTCCAGGATCTTGATCGCGCGCTCCTTCGGCGTGCCGCTCACCGCGGGCGGCTTCCGGCGCCGGCGGCGGACGAGCAGCCAGGTGACCAGGACCAGCAGCAGGGCGGCGAGCGCGGCCAGGAGCGCGACCAGGCGCCAGTCGCGCCCGGGGCCCCACACGTCCCTGGGGCCGCGGGGGACGTGCTTCGTGGTGTCGCGCGGGAGGACGGAGCGGACGACGGGGAGCCTGAGGTCGAGCCGGACGCTGCGCGTGCTCCCGTCCGGCATCACCGAGCGGGCCCGCACGACGGCGGTGTCCGGCAGCCCCGTCCGCCACGCCACCATCTCGAGGTCGACGCGGATGCGGCCGCTGGTGCTGTCGGGCCGGGTGGTGCGGGGGCGGAAGACGAACTGCAGCCGCGTGGTGTCTTCCGGCGGCTCCAGCTCCACCCACGCGCCGGGGGGGAGCCAGAGCGAGAGGACCACGCGGAAGCGCTCTCCCACCGTCACCGTGTCGGGCGCGACCTCGGTGGCGCCGGCCAGGTTCAGCTCCACGCGCTGCGCCTGGGAGAGCCGCGACCCCTGGGAGGGGCGCGGCGCCTGCGCCTCGGCCGCGGGGGCGAGGAGGAGGCAGAGGGCGAGGAGGGCCGCGCGCTTCATCGGCGGAGGCGGCGCTCGCGGCGGCGGAAGAAGGAGAGGATGGCGCCCGAGGTGGGGGCGTCGGTCGTCAGCTCGATCTCGTCCAGCCCCAGGCGGCGGAAGGTGCGCCGCAGCGCCGCCCGCTCCTCGCGGACGGCCGCGGCGTAGCGCTCGCGGACGGCGGCGCTGCCGGAGTCGACCACCACGCGG
The DNA here is from genome assembly GCA_036389795.1 of Longimicrobium sp. Lineage (NCBI taxonomy): Bacteria > Pseudomonadati > Gemmatimonadota > Longimicrobiia > Longimicrobiales > Longimicrobiaceae > Longimicrobium > Longimicrobium sp. The sequence goes on along the minus strand of DASVWD010000048.1, from coordinate 22,882 downwards.
GCGCCGGTCTCGGGGTCGGTCACCTGGATGAGGCCCGCGTCGGGGAGCTCCAGGTCCGCCGGGTCGCTGATGGTGACGGGGACCAGGTCGTGGCGGTGGGCGGCGGCGGTGAGCGCCTTCTCGGCCGCGCGGGACTGCGGGCCCACGAAGTCGGAGACCAGGAAGACGATGGAGCGCGAGCGCAGGAGCCGCACGGCGTACTCCAGCGCGCCGGCCAGGTCGGTGCCCGTGCCCTCGGGGCGGAAGGTGAGCAGGTCGCGGACGATGCGCAGCACGTGGCGCCGCCCCTTGCGCGGGGGGACGAACAGCTCCACCCGGTCGGTGAAGACCAGGAGCCCCACGCGGTCGTTGTTGCGCACGGCCGACATGGCCAGCGTGGCGGCGACCTCGGCCACCATCTCGCTCTTGAAGCGCCCGCGCGTGCCGAAGCGCTGCGAGCCCGAGAGATCGACCAGCAGGAGGACGGAGAGCTCGCGCTCCTCGACGTACTTCTTGACGAAGGTCTCGCCGGTGCGCGCGGAGACGTTCCAGTCGATGGTGCGCACGTCGTCGCCGGGGAGGTACTCGCGCACCTCGGTGAACTCGATCCCCTGCCCCTTGAACACGGAGTGGTACTCGCCGCTGAAGCGCGAGCTGACCAGCCCGCGCGTGCGCAGCTCGATCCGCCGCACCTGCCGCAGGATCTCCGGCAGCGCGGGCGCGGTGGAGGCGTGGGCGGGCCGGGGGCCGGGCGCGGGACGCCGGCGGCGGAAGAGGCGGCTCAGCATGGGGGGCCGCCCCCCGCGGGGCCCTCTCCCTGGCGCCTGAGGCGCCTGTCCCTCCCCCAAAACAACCTGGGGGAGGGACTTCCTCGCTGCGCTCGTGACGTGCGGAATGCGGGATCGGCCCGTAGGGGCGAGGCCTGCCTCGACCGGCGGACGCCGGCGCATGCGCGTGAGGCGGAGTCACGCGCCGACGCAGGCTCCGCACGGACTCGCAGGCTCGCAGTTGCTACGAACACCTTCGCCGGGCGAGACTCGCGTGAGGGATGCGCGCCCGGAGGGCCGGGACGCCGCCGCCACAGGGGGTATCGTGGCGGCGGTGGCCCGGCGCCGTTGGGCACGGTGGTATCGTGCCCTACGGCGCGCGCAGCCCGGCCCGGAGCGCAGCGGAGGGACACGCCCAAGAACCGCAGTGCGAAAGTGCGAGAGTGCGAGAGTGCGAAAGTACGCATCACGCTCGCCCGGGTCACGGGACGCGGACGGCCTCGAAGACGCGGCGCACGATGTCGTCGGTGGTGACCTCTTCCGCCTCGGCCTCGTAGGTGGTGATGACGCGGTGGCGCAGCACGTCGGGGCCGATGGCCTTCACGTCTTCCGGGGTCACGTACGAGCGGCCGCGCAGGAAGGCGTGGGCGCGCGCGCACGCCGCCAGCGCGATCGTCGCCCGGGGGCTGGCGCCGAACTCGATCAGCGGCTCCAGGTCCGGCGCCTTGAAGCGGCGCGGCTCGCGGGTGGCGCCCACCAGGTCCAGGATGTAGTCGGCGATCTTGTCGTCCAGGTACAGCCGGCCGATCTGGTCGCGCGCCGTCAGGATCTCGTCGGGGTGCGCAACGGTGCCCACCGGGATCTCGGCGCCGCCCGCCATCCGCCGCAGGATCTCCTTCTCCTCGTCCCTCGTGGGGTAGCCGACGCGCACCTTCAGCATGAAGCGGTCGACCTGCGCCTCGGGGAGCGGGTAGGTGCCCACCTGCTCGATCGGGTTCTGCGTGGCCAGCACCAGGAACGGCCGCGGCAGCGGGTACGTCTCGCCGCCGATGGTCACCTGCTTCTCCTGCATGGCCTCCAGCAGCGCGGCCTGCACCTTGGCGGGGGCGCGGTTCACCTCGTCGGCCAGCACGATGTGCGCGAAGATCGGCCCCCGGTGCGGGACGAACTCGGCCGTGCGGGCGTTGTAGATGGTCGTCCCCACCACGTCGGCGGGGAGGAGGTCGGGGGTGAACTGGATGCGCTGGAAGGTGGCGTCGATGGTCTCGGCCAGGGTGCGCACGGCCAGCGTCTTGGCGAGGCCCGGGAGCCCCTCCATCAGCACGTGCCCGCCCGTCAGCAGCCCGATCAGGAGCCGCTCGATCATGTACTCCTGCCCCACCACGCGCCGGTGCACCTCGGCGCTGATGCGCTCCAGGAAGTCGGCCCGGGGCAGCTCCGCGGGCGCGTAGGGGGATTGCAGGGTCATCGGCTTCGATTCACGGGTCCGCGTCGGGGACGCCTCGGGGGCGGTCCCGCTCCGACGTCGTGGGAATCTTCGTGCCGGGGCGGGTGGTAGGTCAAATCGGGGGGGATTGGTTCCGGGGGGTGGGAATTGGGGGAAGGGCTGGGAAAAGGCGGCTGAAGCCGCGGCAACAACCGCAGGAAGCCTCGCAAACTGCGCGAGGCTTCAACGGCAACAACCAGCGAATCCGTGGCATCGCACTGTTCGCGGGTGCCACGGATCGTGTCTTGTCAGTGGCGCCGCGCGCGTTCATCGTGGTGGAGACGCGCCGTCCGCGCCCGCCCGACGGCGCCACCGGCTCTCTCTTTCGCCTGATCCGATGCAGATCGCCGACTCCGATCCGACCGCCGAGCTGCCGCGGACCGGGCGCCTGAAGTACGTGGCGGCGGTGTTCGCGGGGTGGGCGGCGTGGGCGCTGTTCTGGACCACGGAGCCGCTGCTGATGACGGGGCGGCTCAACCACGTCGACGAGGCGGCGGGGTGGTTCCGCGAGGCGCTCGTGTGGGCGCTGCTCACCTTCTTCATCTTCTGGCTGGCGCGCCGCTTCCCGTTCGGGCGCGGGCGGCGGGCGGCGGCGCTGGGGGCTCACGCGGCGGGGGCGCTGCTGGTGGCCTTCGCGGCGGGGAACGCCACGTACGCGGAGGACCGCTGGCTCCTCGGCGCGGAGACGAAGCCGTACTTCGCGGAGATCCGGAAGGGCTTCCGCTTCGACCTGACGTGGTACTGCTACGTGCTGGGGATCGGCCTGGCGCTGCACTGGCACCGCCGGGCGCGGGAGCGCGACCGCCTGGCCGCCCGCCTGGCCATCCGCGCCGCAGACCTGGAGGCGGGGGTGGCGAAGGCGCGCCTCGCCGCGGCGCGGATGCAGGTGCAGCCGCAGCTCCTCTTCGGCACGCTGGACGCCGTCTCGGAGCTGGCCGCGCGCGACCCCGACCTGGCGGACCACCTGACGGTGCGCCTCGCCGACCTGCTGCGGATGACGGTGAGCCACTTCGACGTGCAGGAGGTCGCCCTGCACGTCGACCTCGCCTTCCTGGACACCTACCTCGCCATCCAGCAGGTCCGCCTCCCCGGCCGCGTCGCGGTGCGGCGCGAGGTCACGCCGGACGCGTGCGAGGCCCGCGTCCCCGCCTTCCTCCTCCAGCCCATCGTCGCTTCCCTGCTCCACCACGCATCGGCGGATGACGAGACGCGGCGGATCGACGTCGCCGCGTGGAGGGACGGCGGGCGGCTCCTGCTGGAGGTGCGCGGCGAGGGCCGTCTCCCGCCCGCACGGTCCATGGACGGCGCGGGGCTGGACGACGTGCGCGCCCGGCTGCGGCAGCTCCATGGCGCGGACGCTCGCCTGGAGCAGGGTGCGGACGCGGACGGCGCTCCCGTGCTGCGGGTGAGCCTGCCGTATCGTGAGGTGGAGGAAGGCGCGGCGGTGGAGGCGGGGGTGTAAAGGGCGGCTGAAGCCGCGGCTACGACTACAGAAAGCCTCGCAAACCCCGCGAGGCTTCAACAGCAACGGCACAACGTACTACGTACCTCGTACCCCGTACCTCGAACCATGCACGCCGAGCCGCTCCCGATCCTCGAGGCCCTGCCCGCGCCGGAGCCGTTCGCGCCGCGCGGGCGGCTGGTGCGCGCCGCGGCGGTGGCGCTGGGGTGGCTGGCGTTCCTGTGGGGGCTGGACCCGCGCGTGCTGGTGCCGTGGGTGGCGCCGGCGGGGCCCGCGGACGTGACGATGCGCGCGCTCACCGGGGCCGCGCTGACGCTGGGCGTCTTCCACCTGGCCGAGCGCTTCCCGTGGGAGCGGCGGCGCTGGCCGGCGTGGACGGCGATCCACTCCCTCGGCGCGCTGGCGTTCGGGGCGGCGGCGGTGTCGGTCGTCTTCCCCTTCCACCAGTACCTGGCGCCGGACCCGACGCTGCGCTGGACGGACGCCTTCCTCAGCAGCCTGCACTGGCACTTCCTGCTGTACTGGTTCGTGCTGGGGGTCGCGCTGGCGCTGGCGTACGCCGAGCGGGTGCGCGAGCGCGAGCGCGACGCCGCCCGGCTGCGGCTGGCGGCCTCGCGCCTGGAGGCCGAGTACGCACGCGCGCGGCTCGGCGCGCTCCGGATGCAGATGCAGCCGCACTTCCTCTTCAACACCCTGAACGCCATCTCCGAGCTGATCCACCAGGACCCGCGGCTCGCGTCGCGGACCATCGCCCAGCTCCAGGACCTGCTGCGGCTCACCCTCGAAGGCTCCGGCGCGCAGGAGGTCCCGCTCGAGCGCGAGCTCTCCGTCCTCGACCGCTACCTGGCGATCCAGCGGACACGCTTCGGCGACCGGCTCGACGTCCGCATGGAGGTCGCACCCGAGACGCGGCGGGCGCTGGTTCCCGGCCTTCTCCTCCAGCCGCTGGTGGAGAACGCGCTCAAGTACGGCGTCCCCGGCGGCCGCCGGGAGCAGCGGGTGACGGTCACGGCCCGCGTGGAGGGCTCCCGCCTTATCGTCGAAGTGCGCGACAACGGCCCCGGCGTCGCGGCGAACCACCGGCGGCCCGGGAGCGGTGTGGGCCTGAACAACATCCGCGCCCGCCTGGAGCACCTGTACGGCGCCGATGCCCGCCTGGAGCTGGAGGATGCGGAGGGTGGGGAGGGGGCGGTCGCGCGGGTGGTGCTGCCGTTGCGAGACGCCGAAGGCGGCTGAAGCCGAGGAGCCGCGGCTACAACGACAGAAAGGAAAGCCTCACAAACTCCGCGAGGCTTCACAACAGCGAGATCCGTTGGCGGGCTGGCAGCCTAGTCGAGATTCTTGCGTGCCGTTGGCGGCTGGCCTATGTCTTATCGGATAGCGCACAATCCAGAATTCCTCTGTCGAACCGGGCTTACAATGACCTCCTCCGAAACGACACCCCGCGAAAAAGGCGCCGACCAACACGAAGGTTCGAACTCGGAGAAACCATCCCGTGCCGACGACGGCGCCAGGTCCCAGCCTCCCAAAACCTGTTTTGTCATCTCGCCGATCGGCGGCGACGCGACCGAAACCCGGCGAGCCATCACGGGGCTGATGAATGCCGTCATTCGACCGGTTCTCGCCGAGCTTGGCTACGTGGTCGAGGTCGCTCACGAGATGTCGCTCAGCGGTTCGATCACGAGCCAGATCATCGAGCGGCTACTCGATGCCGATCTCGTCGTGGCGAACCTGACGGAACTCAATCCGAACGTGATGTACGAGCTCGCCGTGCGGCATGCAGTGCGGAAGCCCGTGGTCACTATAGCGCAAGAGCCCCTGGCACTCCCTTTCGACATTCGCGACCAGCGGACGATCACTTACCGGAACGACATGGCGGGCGTGCCGGAACTCCGGACGGCGCTCAGGGCAGCGGTAGAGGAGGCGGTTAAGACCAAGGAACCGGATAACCCGATCTACCGCGCCAAGGAGGGCATGATTATACGCGATGTCATTCGCGACAAAGACGCTCCCGGCGTGGAGAAATTCTTGTTCGAGGCGATCACTCGACTCGATGCCAAGTTCAGTGAACTGTCGCGCTCGGGCGCTTCTGCAACCGGGATCGCAACCGCTTCCGTACCCACTCTCTGGCTGTTCTGGCTCAGAGGACCGGAAGAAGCGGTCGTTCGCGTGATCGAGGCGACCAAGCTGTGGCACGGGGTCGATCTACAGTCCCGGCTCGCGAAAAGAATCAGTGACGCCGATCTCCAGGGGGTTCTCTATCACCTGGAGGTACTGGATCGCGATGGACGGTACTCCGATCTGTACACGCAACTGAATTCCCTCTCAAATTCGTTCGGAGTCGACTGCTACTTCCGTGGCAAGGCTCCGGGCGTCAGGACGTCTGAAGGACTCAACCTGTAGTGAACGCGGCGTATCACGAGATTGGCTGCCCCGCGCTCCCAATCGCCTTGAGCGCAGCCTCGCGCACCTCTCCGGCGCGGTCCTGCAGCAGGCGCTGGAGCACGGCCTTCACCGCGTCACCACCGATCTTGCCAGGCGCAGCTTCTGCCGACAAGCTACAAAACCGCTCCGGCACGAGATCTCTCGTGCCGGAGCGGTTCGGTTTGCGAGCTCGCGCGCGTGCGTTCCGGCGGTCCTACCGGCCCAGCCAGTACGTCGCCTTGATCACGAACACGTTCTGGGCCGGGGCGCGGAACACCTCGCCGGCGTCGCGGCCGAAGTCGAAGTCGCCCACCGCCTCGAAGCCGTCGCGCTGCTGCTGCCACACCAGGAAGAGCACCGAGCCCGGGCGGTACTCCCAGCGCAGCACCGCGTTGCCGCGCAGGCTGCGCACGTTGAAGTCGCGCTCGCCGAAGGCGAAGCACGGCGCCGGGCCCGCGGCGTCGGGGTCCACCAGGTACAGGCCCCCCGGCTGGGCGGGCTCTGCGCAGCTCTCGCCGCGCGTCAGCGTCCCGCGGTCCTCCCCGTACACGGCGAAGTCGTACGTGCCGGGGCGCTCGAACTCCTTGAAGTCGCTGTAGTCGCCCGCCGCCACGAAAGGCTGGGCGAAGAGCTGCAGGCTGAGCGTGGGCGAGAACGTCCAGTCCAGCCGCGTCTCCATCGCCACGGTGGTCTGGTCGATGTCGGCGAAGACGTAGCGGCGCCCGAAGGTCTCCGTGGCCAGCGGGTCGTCGACCGCGCGGACGAACTGGGCGCTCCCCAGGCTCCTGCCGAGCGACGGGGCGAACCGGAGCCGCACGGCGCTGCTGGGCCGGTAGTCCACGCCCACCGACACCGAGCGGTCCCACCCCCCCTCGCCCTTCTCCGCGACGAACGCGTCCGCGCCGAAGGAGACCGCCTTGCGCGAGTCGGACGCCACGTACCCCGAGAGCTCCCAGCGCCCGGGGGCCCGCGCCAGCGGCCCGCCGCGGGTCAGCCGGTCGTCGTCGTACCAGGGGCGGAAGCCCACCCGGCCCCCCATGGCCCAGAAGCTGTGGAGGGTGGCGTCGGCGCCCACCGCGCCGCCCTGCAGGATCGACTCGCCCCCGAAGTTCCACACGTGGTAGGTGTAGCCGAAGACGCCGCCGTCGCGGAAGAGCTTGCCGGGGGTGTCCCAGCGCCGCCCGAGCAGCGTGGTGACGGCGCGATGGTCGGTGCGCCCCTGGAAGCCCAGGTCGTTGATCTCGAAGCCGGGGCTGGTGACCTTGACGCCCACCGAGCCGTGCAGCGCGCCGCTCCTCTGGATCGCCGCCTCGGCCATGTACCCGTCCAGCGAGGTGCGGTCGGGGTCGAGCTCCAGGTAGTCGGCGTCGGGGCGCTGGTAGTAGCGCGACGACGAGAGCTGCGTGGTGGTGATCACGTCCCGGCTCCCCTCCACGCGCGTGCCCGCCAGGTAGCCGGAGAGCGTCCACCGCCGCCGGTCCCACGAGTGCTCGCCGTCGACCCCCGCGAAGAAGGCGCGCTCGCGCAGCAGCGAGGGGAACCCGGGGTCCGAGAGGTCGCGGAGCGTCGCGGTGCCCATGGCGCCCAGCACGGTGCCGCCGCCGCGGAACTCGCGCCGCACGCGCCCCACCAGGTAGTCGCTGAGCGGCTCCACCACCGCGCTGCCGCGCCCGTCCGCCGTGACGAAGCGCGCCCGCTCCTCGGCGGTCAGCGCGTTCATCACCCCCAGCGTCCACGGGCCGGCCTTCCCGCTCAGCTTGACGGCGCCCAGGATGGTGGACTGCGCCGGCGCGTCGACGAAGAGGAGGGTGTCGCCGGTGAGGGCCCGCTGCGGCTGGCGCCCGATCCGCCGCGAGTAGAAGTACTCCTCGAAGCCGTAGTTGTTGTAGCTGCGGACCTCGCCGAAGCGGAAGATGTCGGCGCCCTCCACGAAGAACGGGCGCTTCTCCGGGAAGAAGGTCTCGAAGGCGGAGAGGTTGACCACGGCGGGGTCCACCTCCACCTGCCCGAAGTCGGGGTTGATGGTCCCGGTCAGGGTGAGCCCCGAGGTGACCCCCACCTTGAAGTCGGCGCCCGCCGAGAAGGCCACGTCGTTGCTGGAGTAGAACGGGTTCGCCTCCTCGCCGGGCGCGCGGCTCAGCCGGCTGCTCAGGTACGGCATGAGCTCCAGCCGCCGCACGGGCCGCACCCCCACCAGCCCGGTGAGGTCGCCGAAGCGGGAGACGTAGCCGGGATCGTTCCGGGTCCAGAGCGACCAGCTGTCGCGCTCGTTCTTGCGGGCGATGTCGCGCTGGATCTGCAGCCCCCAGACGCGCCCGCCCGCCGGCTCGGCCCCGCTGAAGCGCAGCTGCGAGAAGGGGACGCGGATCTCGGCGGTCCACCCGGCCGAGTCGACGCGGGTGGCCGACTCCCAGACGGCGTCCCAGTCGAGGTCCTCGTTGACGTCGTTGGAGTGGAAGACGTCCTTCTGCACCCCCTTGGGGTTCAGCGAGAAGCGGAAGCCGGTGCGGCGGTCGTGGTAGCTGTCCAGCGCCACGTGCACCCAGTCGGAGAAGATCCCGCTGGCGTCGCGCCGGGCCAGCTGCGCGGCGATCGAGTCGGGGTGGGAGTCGTACATCCGCACCGCCACGTAGACGGCGCTCTCGTCGTAGAGCACGCGCGCCTCGGTGCGCTCCGTGGCGGGCTGCCCCGGGTTGGGCCAGCTCTGCACGAAGTCGCCGGCCACGCCGGCGCTGTCCCACGCCGGCTCGTCCAGGCGGCCGTCGATGTGGATCTCGCCCGTGGCGCGGGCGGCGGAGACCACGCGCACGGTGGTGGTGTCGCGGGCCTGCGCGGCGCCCGCCGCGGGGACCGCCAGGAGCGCCGCGAGGGCGAGCAGCGGAAAAACGCGAAACGTCATAGGGATGCGTGCCGGTTCGGCTGGAAGTGCGTCCGGTGGATAGGAATCGCCCGGGGCGGGAGATGATTCGAAGTGCTGGAATATTAGCAAAACGCGCTAAATGTCAACGCATCAGGGACATACTGCGCCGTTGCGGCCGTGGCTTGGGCACTTGGCGGGGCGGGCAGCCCGGACGAGAACGGACACGGCGGGCCCGGTGCGGATGACCGTGCCCGCCGCGTGGAAGCCTGCCGTCGCATCCGCCCAGCCCCTGCTCTCCTCTACGCCGGCTGCCCCGCTCCCCCGATCGCCTTGAGCGCCGCGTCGCGCACCTCGGCAGTGCGGTCCTGCAGCAGGCGCTGGAGCACGGCCCTGGCCGCGTCGCCGCCGATCTGGCCGAGGGCGGAGACGGCCTCCACGCGCACGGGGACGGGGGTGCGCGAGAAGAAGCCGCCGGCGGAGGCGCGCTCGGCTAGCACGGGGACGGCGCGGGGGTCGCCGCAGCGGCCCAGCGCGCGCAGGATCTCCAGCACCGCCTCCTGGTCGGTCTCCTGGCCCAGCCGCTTCATCAGCGGGATCACCGCCGTCTGCGCCTTGGTGAGGCCCAGGCCCAGCGCGGCGGCCGCGCGCAGCCCCGCCTCGCCGTCGTTCAGCGCCTGCGCCAGGAGCGGCACCGCCTCGTCGCCGCCGAACTTGCTGAGCGCGATCACCGTCTCGCGGCGCACGCGCGCGTCGTCGTGCTTGATGGTGCGGGCGAAGTGCTCCAGCGCGTCGGCGCTCTTCACCTCGCCCAGGATCCCCACCATGTTGCGGACCACGAACCAGCGGTTGTCGCCCACCATGTCCTCCAGCAGGGGGACGCCCACGCGGTCCAGCTCCACCAGCGCGTCGCGGTAGGCGCGCCGCGCCGAGAGGTCGGTGGCCCCCACCAGCGCGCGCACCAGCGGCGTCACCACGTCGGCGCCCAGGTGCAGCAGCGTGGAGCGGTAGCCCGCGCGCTCCTCCTCGCTCCTCGCCCGCCCCAGGCGGCCCACCAGCTCCTCGACAACGGCGTGGCTGGCGAGGCGGTGCATGGCGAGCATCACGTGGCCGCGCGTGGCCGGGTTCTTCCCCGCCATGCTCTCCGCGTCGCGACGCAGGTCGTCGAGCACGCCCACGGCGCGGTCCAGCATCCCCCGCTGCAGGAACCACTGCGCCACGAACTCCATCCGCTGCAGCGCCTCCACCCGCTCCGAGTCGCTCCCGGTGCGCAGCATGTGGCGCAGCTGCTCCAGGTCTTCCGTCTCCACCCGCCGGGCCGAGAGCGACACCTGCTGGTACATGTCGTGGGCGGACCAGAGCGCGATCCCGTCCGCGCGCGCCGCCGTCCCCGGGTACGCGGGCCCCGCCGACGCCGCGGGGGCGGCCGCCGGGGCGGGCTCCACGCGCACGCCGTCGACCACCACGCGCCGGGCCCCCGCCGCCGAGAGCGCCGCCGCGAAGCCGCCCACCGCCTTCACCACCCGCGGCGGGAGCGCGATGGCCGAGAGCAGCCTCCCCAGCGACTCGGCGCCCACGTCGTGGCGCAGCGCCAGCTCGCGCACGCCGTGCTCGTGCAGCCGCGCGGTCAGGCGCTGCACGTGCGGCGAGCGGCGCGCCACCGTCTCGCCGCGCACGGCGATGCCGCCCGGCGCCACGTTCAGCACCAGGTCCTCGCCGTAGGCCAGCAGGGTGGCCGCCAGCTTCTGCAGCGCCTCGGTGAAGGTGGGGTGCGTGACCGGGTAGAACTCGCTGAGCGCGAACCCCTTCGCCAGGTCCACCAGCATCGCCGGCACCGACTTCACGTCGCTCATACCGAACCCGCTGCCTGGGTGGGAAACGAGGTGGGGGAGGATCTCGGGTCGGGCGAGGATGATGGCCGGGAGGTCTGCCCCGGTCCCCCCGGTTGAAACCGGGGGCTACAACGGCACCAGGTCCGCCTTCGCGGACTGCGGCACCGGCTTCGGCGCGTGAGGCCGCGGATCGCACGGAACCAGCCTGCGAAGGCCCTTCGCAACCCCGCCTTCACGTCGGACGATGACGATCACCCGCCGCGATCGTCATCCCCCGCCTCAGCGCTTGATCCGCTCGCCCTGGTCCTCGTAGCGGAAGACCCAGGCGGCCAGGGCGCCGGGGCGGATCGTGCGCGTGCGGTGCCACGGCTCCACGTCCCAGCGCGAGCCGCCCTCCGGCCCCGCGCGCGTGGCGATGCTCTCCAGCACGGCCGCGGCGCGCTCGCGCCAGCGCGACCAGTTGGCCGCGCGCAGGTCCACCCACCCCTTGCGCGCGGTGTCGTCCACCGCCTCGCCGGGCGCGGGCTCGATCTCCACCTTGCGCCCGCGCAGCAGCCGCTCGCCGTCCGGGAGCAGCACCGCCAGCTTGCTGGAGAGGATGCGCGTGCGCAGGTCCGCGTCGCCCGTCACCAGCTCCTGGGCCCGGCGCGCCGCGTCGTCCGCGTCCAGCGCCGCCGCGTTGTCCAGCCCGCCGCAGCAGAGGCGGCGCAGGATCTCGCCCTCGAAGAGGAGCTTGGTGAGGCGCGGCGGGCCCAGCATCTCGAAGCCCACCGAGCGCGGCCCGTCCTTCTCCAGCGCGTCCATGTACTCCAGCGCCGACTGGCGCAGCACCCCCGCGCGGAAGGTGGGCCCCGAGGTCGACGCGTCGAGCGCCGCCACCACGTCGCGCCCCGTGGGGTGCCCCACGATCTCGCGCACGGCGTCGACGGCGATCTCCTCCGGGGTGATGTACTCCATCAGCCCCAGCGCCGTGAGCGCCTCGAACTCGTCGGGGCTGAACAGGCCGTTCTCGCCCGAGTCCAGGTAGACGCCCGTGAGCACCTCGCCGGTGTCGCGCCAGAGCGAGTCCTTGCCGAACTCCTTCTTCATCACCCGCCGCTGGTGGTAGCGCACCCCCTCGCGCGGCGGGAACGCCTCGCCCACGGGGACGGGCGCCACCGAGTCCACGCGCGTGATCGGGAGCCCACGCCACACCACCTCGCCCGAGCGGATCGCCTTCCAGCTGATGGCCGCCGTGGGCTTGATCTCCTTCACCGCGGGGGCGCCGGGAGTCCGCGCCATCAGGTAGAGGAGGAGCGTGTGCGCCCCCGCGATCGCCGACTTGGCCAGGAGCTGCCGGCTGGGGCGGTCTTCCGAGTGGGTGAAGGGGATGTTGAGCCCCATCCCCCCGGTCCCCGCGGTGCCCACCTTCAGGTAGACGCGGGTGCCGACGCGCGTCATGGCCCCGAGCGCCACCCACACGTGGTGGATCAGGTGCGGGAGGGAGATGTTGGCCAGGTGCTTCTCGACGGTCTCCAGGTCCACCGGCCCCTGGCGTGCCTCCTCGCGCAGGTTGCCGGCGCTCTTGAAGACGTTCTGGTAGGCGAACGCCGTGGCCGTGTTCACGCAGTCGACCACCGCGTCGGGGCGGTAGCGCAGGATCAGCTCGCCCAGCGCGTTGCGGGTGAGGCTCTCCTCGCCCAGGGGCCCGTACAGGTCGTCGAGCATCGCCCCGCGCGCCTCAGGGTCGTCCAGGAGCGTGTCGCGCCCGGCGGTCTTCAGCTGCGCGGGGACGAAGAGGTTCCCCCACTCCGGCACCAGCTCCGTGCCGTCCGCCAGGGACGCCAGCTCCTCGACTCCCTCGCGCGCCTCGCGCTCGGTGAGGGCGGAGACGACGAGGAGCTTTGGTCTCAGCGGCAGCAGCTCGCGGGCGATGGCCATCCCCACCAGCCCCGAGCCCCCCAGGATCACGATACGCGAGTCGCGAACGTCCACGATTCGTCTATTCGTCAATCAGAAGAAAGTCAGCCTTCGCTTCGACCAGCATCGGCGCCGCCCGCGGGGCGCCCCCCTCCCCGACCCTCCCCCCGCTGCGCGGTGGGAGGGAGAACCGCAACCCCGCTCAGGGGCAAGTTTCGTCGCGCGAAAGCGCCGAGGTGTTCCCCTCCACCGCGCAACGGGGGAGGGAGCGCGCCCTCTGGCTGCGAGGAACGAGCAGCCGAGGGTCGCGCGGGGAGGGGGCCTCCCGGCCGCCGGACGGGCGAGGCAGGCCTCGCCCCTACGAGGAGCCCCGCGGCCCGCCCTTCCTCGGCGTGAAGCGCGAAGGTCGCTTCGTTCCCCCGGCCTTCTTCCCCGGAGGCCCATCTCCCTTCCCCGCCCCGCCGGCCTTCTTCGCGCCGCCGAAGTCCTTCGCCGCGGCCCGCTTCGCGCCCCCGCCCGTCTTCGCGCCGCCGCCGGCCGGCTTCCCCGCCCCGCCCGGCTTCTTCGCGGCGCCCGGACCCGGCTTCGCGCCGCCGGCCGGCCGCTTTCCGGCATCGGTCGGCTTCGCCGCGCCGGCCGGGCTCTTCGTGGGCTTCGCGCGCAGCGAGGCCAGCTCGGCGGGGGTGACCACGCGCCACTTCCCCGAGGGCAGCTCGCCGAGGGAGACGGGGCCGAAGCGGCGGCGGATCAGGCGCCGCACCGGGTGGCCCACGGCGGCGAGCATGCGGCGCACCTCGCGCTTCTTCCCCTCGCGCAGCACCAGCTGCAGGCGGAAGACGTTCTCGTCCACCTGGTGCAGGCGCCTCACCTCCTCCGCGCGCAGCGTCTCCCCCTCGTCCTCCACCCCCTCGGTCAGCCGGTGCAGCTGCTCCGAGGTCGGCTTCCCCTCCACGTCGGCCCAGTACTCCTTGGTGATCCCGAACGAGGGGTGCAGCATCCGGTTCGCCACCTCGCCCTCGTTGGTGAGGAGGATGATCCCCTCGCTGTCGCGGTCCAGCCGGCCCACGTGGAAGAGGCTGTGGAAGCGCTCCGGGAGCAGGTCGTACACCGTGCGGCGGCCGTACTGGTCCTGCCGTGTGGTCACGTACCCCTTCGGCTTGTGCAGCGCGATCCACGTGGTCGGCTGCACCTCCACCGGCTCCCCGTCCACGGCCACGCGGTCGACGCCGGGGCGCACCTTGGTCCCCGGCGCGGTGACGCTCACCCCGTTCACGAACACCCGCCCCGCCGCGATCAGCTCCTCGCTGGCGCGCCGCGAGGCGATTCCCGCGCGCGCCAGGAAGGTCTGGAGGCGCACCTCCTCCGCGTGCGGGTGGGGCCTGGGCCTATGCTGCGCCATCGCCGAGCGTGAGCTGGGGGTCGGGCTCCGGGGCGCGGCGGGCCAGCACCACCGGGAGCTCCTCGGGGCGCGGGAGGTCGTCCAGCGCGCGGAAGCCGAAGTGCTGCAAACAGAACGGCGTGGTCCCGTAGAGGAGCGGCCGCCCCAGCCCCTCGCCGCGGCCGACGACCTCGATCAGCCCGCGCTCCTGGAGCGTCTTGAGCACCGCGCCGGCGCCCACGCCGCGGATCTCCTCCAGCTCCGCGCGGCCCACCGGCTGGCGGTAGGCGATGATCGCCAGCGTCTCCAGCGCGGGGCCCGAGAGCCGCTGCGCGCTGGGCACCGTGTCGAAGCGCTCCAGCACCGGCGCGAACTCGGGCCGGGTGAGGAGCTGCCAGCCGCCGCCCACCTCGAAGATCCCGAACGCCCGCTCGTCGCGCTCGTACTCGGCGCGCAGCTCCAGGATGGCCGCCTCCACCCGCTCCTCGTCCAGCCCCTCGTCCGCCCGTGCCAGCTCCGCGGCCGAGAGCGGCGCCTCGCTGGCGAAGAGGAGCGCCTCGATCATCCGGCTGGCGCGCATCAGTTCTCCTCGCCGCGGGCGCGGCGGTAGATCCAGAGGGACGCGAAGGGCGACGCCTGGCGGATGCGCACCACGCTGCGCTTGGCCAGCTCCAGGCACGCCAGGAGGAGCGCCACCGCGTGGATGCGCGTCCCCCACGGCTCCACCAGCGCGGCGAACTCCACGCGCTTCCGCTCCACCAGCGCGTCCACCACCTCGTTCATCTTGTCCTCGATGCGCACCGGCCGGCCGTGCACGGTGTGCACCGTCTGCTGCTCGGAGAGGCGCTCCTGCAGGCGCAGCGCCGCGTCCCACACCTCCTGCCAGGCGGTCTCCAGCGGCAGGTCCGACAGCTTCGGCGCGGGGCGCACCTCCACGAAGCCGCGCGAGAACATGCGGGCGCGCTCGCGCTCGGCGCGCTCCATCAGCCGCGCCGCCTCGCGGAAGTGCTCGTACTCCAGCAGCCGCCGCACCAGGTCGGCGCGCGGGTCCTCCTCCTCGTCGCCGCCCGGGGGCCGGGGGAAGAGCATCTGCGCCTTGATGCGCACCAGCGTGGCCGCCATCTCCAGGAACTCGCCCGCGCGCTCCAGCTCCAGCCGCTCCACCCCCTGGATGGCCGCCAGGAACTGCTCGGTGATGCGCGAGATCGGGATGTCGAAGATGTCGATCTGCTGCCCGCGGATCAGGTGCAGCAGCAGGTCCAGCGGCCCGTGGAAGCGCTCCAGGTCGACCTCGAAGGGGTCGCGCGCGGCGAGCTGCAGCTCCATCGGTCCGCCGCTCAGTCGAACCGCAGGCCCGACGGCCAGACCAGCAGGTTGGCGACCCCGTAGATCAGCGGCGAAAGGAAGCTGAAGCCGCCCAGGAGCACCATCCCCCACAGGATCAGCATCCCGTACGGGTAGAGCTGCCGGTAGCTGGCGCCCAGCTTCGGCGGGAGCAGGTGGTAGAAGACGTGCGAGCCGTCCAGCGGCGGGATCGGAAGGAGGTTGAAGAAGATGAGCCCCACGTTCCCCGCCACGCCCAGCGCGCACATGTCGCGGAGCGTGTTCAGCGGCCCCGGGGCGTCGCTCGCGGCAGACCAGGCGATCGGGATCAGCACCAGCGCGAACAGGATCGCCAGGATCAGGTTCGCCGTCACCCCGGCGATGGAGACCAGGATGTCGCCGCGCCGGTAGTGGCGGTACTTGCGCGAGTTGGTGGGCACCGGCTTGGCCCACCCCAGCAGCGGCAGCCCGCTCCCGATGGCGATGACCGGGAAGAGCAGGCTCCCGATCGGGTCCAGGTGCGCGCGCGGGTCCAGCGTCACCCGGCCCAGCATGTAGGCGGTGTCGTCCCCCTGCTTCAGCGCCACCCAGGCGTGCGCGAACTCGTGGGCGGTGAGCGAGAGGAGGAGGATCGGGAGGCTGAGCAGGACGCGCTGCAGGTCGAAGTCACCCATGGCCGGCAAG
Source organism: Longimicrobium sp. (assembly GCA_036389795.1). Taxonomy (NCBI): domain Bacteria; kingdom Pseudomonadati; phylum Gemmatimonadota; class Longimicrobiia; order Longimicrobiales; family Longimicrobiaceae; genus Longimicrobium; species Longimicrobium sp. Next base: position 6,791 of record DASVWD010000048.1, on the reverse strand, counting down.
CTAGCGGGGCGCGCGGTGCTTGTCAAAACGGCGCGGGGACTGGGGTTGACACCTCCGGCCAGTTCGGGTATAATTCGGCTTCCCGTTTTCCGGGTGTGAGAAAGACCCCATCCCGCGGCGCCCGACTGGGGCGCCGGTATTCTCTGGAGACCGAGCCTTGCCGAACGTCAAGTCCGCCGAGAAGCGGATGCGGACCAACGAGATCCGCGCCGCCCGCAACCGCGCCTTCCGCTCGCGCCTGCGCACCGCGCTCAAGAAGGTCCGCGGCGCCGACAGCCGCGAGGCCGGCGCTTCGGCGCTGCGCGAGGCCAGCTCGCTGCTGGACCGCGCCGCGCGCAAGCGGATCATCCACCCGAACAAGGCCGCCCGCGCCAAGTCGCGCCTCACCGCCTTCATCGGCAAGCTGGGCGCGTAAGCCCGGCGGAACACCGCGGGAGCAGAAGGCCCGCCGACCCACGAGGTCGGCGGGCTTTTCGCGCCTGTGATCCGTCCACGGAAGCGTGGGAACGCGAGCCGAACCTGTCCTCCACACGGAACGAGCCCGCGCAGGCGGGCTTTTCGCAGCTGTTGCCGCGGATCAGCCACCCGCAGCTAAGTGCTGCCCCAACAAGGGTTTCGCTACTGTCACTGCGGGCGTGCTGTCGGCTGCCGCTGTCCATCCGACGCGCGAGCCGCAGAACGCAGGAGACGGACCGGCGCGGGCGGCTGCGACAGGGGCGCCGGCTCGGAATGGATCAGCGGACGGGGGCGCCGGTGCGGCGCCCCCGCCCGTGGTGCATCACGCACAGCACGCCCGCGGTGAACGGCATCCGCCAGAACGCCGGCGGCCTGCCGCCAGCCGTGCGTCAGGGGCAGATGTATCCGCCGCAGCGTGTTGCGTTGATAGAGCAGTCGCAGCCGGTTTCATCGCAGCTGTAGCCCGAGCCACAGCCCACACACGTGGCGTCGTCGCACGTGTTGGCGCAGGTGTTGGCGCAGGTGGGGCAGCCCGGGCACGTGCAGTTGGTGTAGCAGGTGCACTGCTCGCCGAAGACGGTGCCCTTCGGTTTCTCCACCGCCGACGTCTGGAACGAGTCGACGGTCAGTTGCTCCAGGTTCAGCGTGAGCTTGCTGCGCATGGGCCCTCCGGGGTGCGGGGATGGATGCCGGTCGTCGCGCCCTCGCGAGACCAACGCGAATGGCCGCGCCCTCCACGAGGCGCGGCCGCTGTTTTCACGTCGCCAGGGTAATGCCCATCAACCCGCAACACGCCTCAGTCCACGCGAGCACGTGAAGGCGAAAACAGGCCGCAGGACAACAGGTGCGTTTCACGGGGCATCCATCCGATCCACAGTGATGGCACCGGCGCGTACGGCGGCCGGCATCAGATTACCTATCCACCGCAGCTGTGCACGATACCAGTGCCGGGTACCGGCTACGCCGCCCGATCGTTTCCTCCAATGCAATTTAAAGGCCGGAAGAGATTTTCTGAACGGAGTGACCAGCGCTAGTAGAGTCGAGTCGGAACGCCGTGGGACTGTAGGCAGAGCCTATCTGGATTTCCCCGTTTCCTCGTGAGAGCGCCTCACTAGCCCGGCCATGGCCCGGTTTCCCCGGCCCGCTCATCGAGCCAGAGGTACGGATTTCCCGCATCCAGTCGGCGAAACGGACGATCCAGATCCCGACCGCCCCTTGACGATAGGGGCAGGGGGTATCTAACATCTACGCTACATCAGATCGATACCACCGGGTATGCACCACTGGCGAGGAGACCGGCCATGGAACGGCTGACGATCGGGATCGAGGGGATGAGCTGCGCCCACTGCGTGCGCGCGGTGACGGAGGCGCTCGCGGAGATCGACGGGGTGGAGGTGGAGCGGGTGGAGGTGGGCACCGCGACGGTGGGGTACGACCCGGCCCGCGTGGCGCCCGACGCGATCCTCGCCGCGGTGGACGACCTCGGCTACGAGGCGCACGCCGCGGCCCGGCGCTGACGACCAGGAGACGCACATGGCGGACGAAGCGCTGTCCCTCGCCGAAGAGAGCGCGCACCCGGCCTCGTGCGGGTGCGCCGTGCCCGGCGAGGAGGGTCGCAGGGCGGCGGGGGTGGACCCGGAGTTCAAGGACCGCGCGCTCAAGCGGCTGCGCCGCATCGAGGGGCAGGTGCGCGGCCTGCAGCGCATGGTGGAGGAGGAGCGCTACTGCGCCGACATCATGGTGCAGGTCTCCTCCGTCCAGGAGGCGCTGCGCGCCACCGGCCGCGAGCTGATGCGCAACCACCTGAAGCACTGCGCCACGGCGGCCATCCGGAGCGGCGGCCGGGACGCCGAGGCCATGTACGACGAGCTGCTCGACCTCGTCTACCGCCACGCGCGGTAGCGGGGTGGAACACGGGAGACGGATGACGATCCGGACCTGGCGGGCGGTGGGGCTCGCCGCGTGCGCGCTGGCGCTGGCGGCGCCCGCCCGCGCGCAGACGGACTACTACAACACCGACGCGGGGCGGCCGCTGCGCATCGAGGACGCGCTCCCCGTGGAGCGCCACGCCTTCGAGCTGCAGCTGGCCCCCGTGCGCCTGGAGCGCTCCAGCGGCGGCGTCTACAGCTGGGAGGTAGAGCCGGAGCTGGCGTACGGCATCTTCCCGCGCACGCAGCTCGAGGTCGGCTTCCCGCTGGTGGTGGTGGACGCCGGCGGCGACGCGCAGGCCGGGGGGCTGGCGGGGATCGCCGTGGCGGCGCTGCACAACCTGAACGTGGAGACGCGCACGCTCCCCGCCTTCGCTCTGGCCGCGGAAGTGCTGCTCCCCGTGGGCGGGCTGGCCCCGGCGGAGACGTACGCCACCGCCAAGGCCATCGCCACGCGCACCTTCACCTTCGCGCGCTTCCACCTGAACGGCGCCTACACCTTCAGGCCCGAGCCGGGAGCGGGGGGCGAGGCGTCGCGGTGGATGGCGGGGCTGGCCGTCGACCGGGCTTTTCCGCTGCGCTCGCTGCTGGTGACGGCCGGCGCCTTCGCCGAGCGGCCGCTGGAGGACGGCGCCGAGCTGCGCTGGACGGCCGAGGCGGGCCTGCGCTACCAGCTCAGCCCGCAGTTCAACGTTGACGCCGGCGTCGGCCGCGTGCTCGCGGGAGATGAGCAGGGGTGGTACGTGACCTTCGGCACGGCGCACGCGTTCGCCCTGCGCTCGCTGATCCCGGGCTTACGATAGATCGCGGTGTGAAGGAATCGCAGACGATGCAGACGACGCCGAGATTCGGCTCCGGAGCCTCCCCGCAGAAGCTGTTGAAGCCTCGCGGGGTTTGCGAGGCTTTCTGCCGTTGTAGCCGCGGCTTCAGCCGCCTGCGACCCCACCTGCGCACGGAGAGATGGCGCCGCGCCCTCGCCGTCCTGATCGCCGCCGTCGCCCTCGCCGCGACGGCCGCGCCGGCGGGCGCGCAGTGGGTGCAGGAGAGCGAGCAGTTCTACCTGCCGGCCGGGCACAACTGGGTGTTCCGGCGCAATTACCCGGGGGCGGACCGGCTCTTCAACGCCTTCGACTACGGCCACGCCATCCTCTACGAGGAGCTGTGGCGCCGGCCGGACGCGCCCGCGGAGCGGCTGGAGGAGCGCGAGTACGACTTCATCACCCGGCGCCTCCTGGTCCACCCGCCGCGCGTGCCGCTGGAGGAGGGCGCCATCGAGGTCGCCTACGCCAAGCTCGTCCCCGAGGCCAAGCTGATGTTCGAGTGGGCGCACGTCCTCCACCGCCAGGTCTACGACGTGCTGGCCGACGAGCGGCTCGCGCAGGCGGAGAAGGACGCCGAGATCGCCGCCCTGCTGCGCTACTACCGGACGCGGCCCAGCGTCGCCTTCAGCTCCCGCCCCAAGAACATGGAACTGATGGAGGGGCAGTACTACGCCACCGCGTTCCGGGAGAAGTATCCGAAGTTCAACGGGCTGATCTGGGGATACCACTGGCTGCAGGTGGGCCTCTACGAGCCGCTGCTGACCGGGCGCACGCCCGAGGAGCGGCAGAGGGGCGTGACGGCGGCGGTCGCGCGCTTCCGGCAGATGCTGGAGGACGCGCCCGAGCACATGCCGCGCATCATGCCGATGACCGCGGCGGTGGCCCCCACCTTCGCGGCGCGCTACCCCGAGGCGGCGATCATCTTCGACAACCTGCACGGGATGCACGACGTGATCTCCGACATCCTCACTTCGCCCCGGGTGCCGCGGGAGAAGAAGCGCGAGGAGATCCTGCGGGCCGCCGCGCGCTACCGCGACGACACCTCGTTCCTGATGACGGTGGACGAGTGGCGGGAGATGGCGCTGGCGATGGGGGTGGAGAACATGGGTGGCCCGGTGGTGGGCTTCCTGGCCGGTTTCCCGCAGCCGACGGTCGCGCGCGGCGCGGTAATGGCCCACGGCGCGGGCGGCCACGCCGGCCACGACGCCGCGCCGGCCGGACAGGCGACTCAGGAGCACCAGCACGCTCAGCCGCAGCCGGCACAGGCGGGAGGGCACCAGCACGCGCCTCGGCCGGCCGAGACCCCTGCGCATCAGCACGAGCAGATGAAGGGCGGCATCGAAGGCGATTCGGCGTCGGCGATGCGCGAGACGTACCTGCGCCTGCTGGCCGATCCGGTGATCCGCGAGCGTGTGATGGCGGACAGCGGCCTGCACCGCCTGATGATGGAAGCGGCCGAGCAGATGCCCGCCGCGGACCGCGAGCGTCTCCTGCGGGCGATGGGCGGCGGCGCGCACGCCGGGCACGGCGCCGCTCCCGCCGCGGACGTGCGGCGTGCGGTGGACTTCGTCGCCCGCCTCCTCTCCGACCCCGCGGTCGAGGCCCGCGTGCACGCCGACCCCGAGCTGCACCGCCTGTGGAGCGACCCCGAGGTCCAGCGCCGCCTGGCCGCGCTGCGGCGGGAGCGGGGCCAGGCACCCGCGCAGGAGCACCGTCATTGAACCGCAGGACCATGCACGCGAAGCGCGTGGTCGGCGCGGCCGCCGCGCTGCTGCTCGCGGCCTGCTCCGGCCCGCGCGAGGAGCGCGCCGCCGCGCCCGCGGACAGCGCCGCGCCCGCCGCGCCGGACACCGCCTCGCCAGCGCATCTGAGCCACGATGCGATGGCCGGAATGGGTCACGACTCTGCCGGCGCGGCGACGGTGGACCACGGCTCGGGCGCGGCGCACTCCGGCTCGGAGCACCCGGCGAGCGATCACTCTCCATCCGACGCCGGCTCGACCGGGGACCACACCGCACACGCGGGCGTTACCGGTCGCGCCGCAGCCGCGGTCGGGCACGCCGGACACCCCGCGAGGCCTGCCGGGCGCCAGAGCTCCGCTGACGAGCACCGGGATCACGCGGGCGGCCGAGAGAGCGGCGAGGGTCACACAGCACATGCGGCCGCGCAACCCCGGCCCGGCGTGCACGCCGCACAGCCACGGGCCGATGCGCACGCGGAGCATGGCGCAGCGCAGCCCCGGGCCGGCGAGCACGCGGCGCACGCGGGCGCGCAGCCCCAGCCTTCCGCCCACGCCCGGCACGGCGCCGGAGCCGCTCCCCCGTCGGCCGAGGCACCCGCCGTCGCGAGCGCGGCCGACCGCAAGCTGCTGGAGCTGGCCTCCGAGCTGGTGCGCGATTCCGTGGTGCGGCGCCGCATCCAGCAGGACTCCGCGTTGCGGCGCGCCTGGGCGGACCCGGGCGTCCGCCGCGCCGTCAACGGCCAGCCGTAGCGCCGGTCCGGAAAACGCCTGGCCCCGCGCAGGGTCGGCGGAGAGCTCCTCGACCGACTCTGCCGACTTCCGCGGTGGCGGAGCGGCAACGACCAGGATCGACGCGCGAAAGGCCCGCCCCGCGATGCCGCGAGGCGGGCCTTCCCGTGCCCCCGGGGCGCGCTACGACGCGCGCAGCGCCGTGGCGGGGTCCACCCGGGTGGCCCGGTGGACGGGGACGAGGAGCGCGACGGTGGCGCACGCCAGCAGGACCGCCACCGCCACGCCGAGCGCCACCGGGTCGAACGGCGGCACGCCGTACAGCAGGGTGCGCAGCAGCCGCGCCACCGCCACGATGCCGAGCGCGCCCCCCGCCAGCCCCGCGGCCATCCACGCCGCTCCCTGCCGCAGCACCAGCCCGGCGATGGCGCCCCGGCTGGAGCCCAGCGCCATGCGCACGCCGAACTCCCGCTCCCGCGCGGCCGCCAGGTTGGCGAACATCGCGTAGACCCCCACCGAGGCCAGCAAGAGCGCCAGGGCGCCGAAGGCCGTGAGCAGCAGGGTCGGCAGCCTCCGCCCGGCCAGCCCCTCGCCGAGCAGCGCGCCGAGCGTGACCGAGCGCTGCACCGGGAGCCCGGGGTCGACCTCCGCCAGCGCGCGCTCCGCGGGCCGCACCAGGGCGTCCGGGTCGCCCCGGGTGCGGAGGAAGAAGGTCGCCAGGGGCCACGGCTCCTGCCGGGTGGGCCGGTACGCCATCGGCTCCGCGTCGGGCCGCGCCGGGTCGTTGCGCACGTCGCCCACGATGCCGATCACCTCCAGCAGGGGAGCGTTCGGGTCGGGCCCCATGCGGATGCGCGAGCCGAGCGCGCCGCCGGCGGGCCAGTAGCGCCGCGCCATGGTCTCGCTGACCACCACCACCGGGGGCGCGTCCGCATGATCGCGCGTGTCGAAGACCCGCCCCTGCCTGAGCGGGATGCGGAGCGCGCGGAAGTAGTCGTCCGAGACGCCGGCGTACAGGACGAACGGCTGCTGGTCGGCGGGCGGCGGCGGCGCCCCCGCGATGGTGAACCCCATGCTGCTCTTGACCGCCGTGGGGGGCATGGTGGCGCTCGCGAC
>DASVWD010000047.1 GCA_036389795.1 Longimicrobium sp. | reverse complement strand
CGACCAGCTGCGCGAGGTACTGGGGCAGGTGTCGCTCTGGCTGTGGGGGCACGAGCACAACTTCGTGGTGCACGACGCGTGGCCCACCGGCGGCGGGCGCGTGCCGCTCCGGCGCGGCCGCTGCCTGGGGGCCAGCGCCGTCCCCGTGCTGAAGGACGCCGACGTCTACAGGGTCGACGGCAAGCTGAAGGACGCGCCCACCTTCCGCGCGGACCTGAAGCTCGGGCGGGGCGACGACTGCTGGCACCACTGCTTCGCCGTCCTCGAGCTCGACGGCGAGCGCGGCGAGATCGGCTACTTCCAGGTCCCCCACGCCGGCGGCCCCGCCGAGGAGATCTTCCGCGAGCGCATCGACGACTGAACGTCTGCTGACGGGCACGAAAACAGGAGCCGCGCTCGTCCAGCGAGGGAGCGCGGCTCTTCATTCTCACGTCGTTCCCGCCGACTGTCATCCTGAGGGCGCACACACCTGAATCGCCTCTGCGCAAGAAGTTGTGCGCCCGAAGGATCTGCGGGCGGGGATTGCGCGTCAGATCGGCTCACGCTCGGACCCGACCCGCAGATCCTTCGTCGCCGCCCGGCACTCGTCGCTCTGCCGGCTCCGCGCGGCGGTTCCTCAGGATGACAATCTCGGGGGATTTCCACCGAACCACACCAAGTGAGGCCCGGGCGCGCCTCACCCGCCGTCGGGCTTCTTCCGCGGCTGGCGCTGGCGGGGGCGGGGGTAGGGGACCTCGGCGGCGTACTCGTCCTTGATGTGGGTGAGCAGCCACTTCTCCAGCGCGGGGGCCGAGGCCGGCGGCTCGGGGGCGTGCTGGCGCAGCAGGTCGAAGAGCGCGCGGATCTCGGCGGTGGCCTTCTCCAGCGGCTGCGGGAGCACCAGCTTGAGCGGCGTGCGCGTGGGCGTGTCGACCTTCACCTCGGCCGCGCGCAGCGCCGTCCCCTCGCGCCGCTGCACGTACAGGCGGGCGATCGCCTCGCGGGTGTTGGGGTGCGGGTTCTCGATGTCGCCCGAGACGAACTTGCGCACCTGCTCGCGCCCGCGCCCGATCAGCCGCGCCGCCTCGCGCAGGTTGCTGTCGCGCACCAGCTCGCCCACGAAGCGCCGCAGCTCGTCTACGGGTATTTCGCGCCACGACAGCTCCCGCCCGGACTCCAAGTCCCGGCGGTCGCTCGCCTTACGGCCACTTTGTCCACGAAGAGATGGGGGACACTGGGGATTGTAGAAGCCGCCCCGCCCGCGGCGCAAGCACCGCGTGGCCCCGGAAGCGCTCCGGCCCGCCACGGGAGGGTGGGCGGGCCGGAGCGTGAGTCCCGGCGAGGTGGCGGCGTCATGGCGCCGCCGCCTCGCCTCGCGTCAGGTCGTCCGCACGAAATCGTTCCGATCGCCGGCCTCCATGCTCGCGCGTGGCTCCGCCTGGGCCCGGCGCCGGGAGCCGGGCGGCCCCGCGGCGCCGGTGGGCGGCCCTCAGCGGTTCAGGACCGAGAGGGTGGACATCGGGAGGTGGTTCATCACGCTGAAGGAGGCCTGCTGCCCGGGGCGCAGCAGGATTCCCTCGGTCACGTAGCCGCGGGTGGAGCCGATCGGGTCCACCTGCAGGCGGATGTTGTCGCCCGCGGCCAGCATGTGCCGGGGGATGCGGAACGTCTGCGTGCTCATGCTGGTGACCATCCCCAGCCGCGCGCGCACGCCGGAGCCCTCGCGGACCGCGTAGACCACCACGTCCTGCCAGTTGCGGTTCTCCACCTTCACCGTCGCGGGGCTCGCCTGCGCGCGGGCCGGGGCGTCGGCCGGGGTGAGCGATCCGCCGGCGCCCGACGAGGCGCAGGCGCCCAGGGTGAGGCTCGCCGCCACCGCGGCGGCCAGGGTCTTCAGCGCGTGCATGGCTCCCCTCCCTCCCGAGGTTGAAAACAAAACGGCGCCCCCCAGCTGGGGGACGCCGCGTCGCGTATCGCGCCGCGATCCCGGGCCGCGCCGGCGCCAGGCACAGGGCCACGCCTCACCTCCGCCTGGTCGCGGGGTGCGCGCAACTCGAAGTCGCGTTTCGCGTTAACTCAAGTCCCGTGCCAGAGCGCGGCTGAACACCGCTCAGCCGCGGACCTGCAACGCGAAGCGTGCGAGAGAGATACGGGATCGCGTCGCAGTTCCGGAATCGAGGGAGGGTCGCCGGCCCGTCGCCAGCGGCAGGTCACACGCGCGGAAGCGGGAAAAACGAGGGGCCGCCCGCTGCGGGCGGCCCCTCGTGTCGTGCCTGCGGCTCGTGCGCCGGCGGGATCACTGCACCGTGATGGTGCCCTTCATCCCGGTGGGGGCGTGCGGGTCGCACTGGTAATTGTAGGTGCCCGGGTCCATGTTGACCTGGACCTCGTACGTCTGGCCGGCGGTGGTCAGGTACGGGCCCGGGGCGGGCAGGTTGGCCGCGCCGGCGTTCTCGGCGGGCGGGAACGACACGTTGTGCGCCACGGCGCCGTCGGTGATCCAGCGGATGGTGTCGCCCTTCTTGACCGTGATGTTGGCGGGCTCGAACTGGCCCGACGCGCCGTTCTGGGTGGTGACCGCGCGCACCTCGTGCACCTGCCCCTGGCCCGTGGCGGCCGTGGCTTCCGGCGACGAGGGCGGGGGCGCCGGGGACGCGGCCTCGGACGACGGGGTATCGGACGCCTTCTCGTCGCCGCCGCCGCCGCACGCCGCGGCCAGCGCCAGCATCCCGAGCACCGGGAGCTTCACGAGCAGGTCGCGCTTGAAGATCGACATCTAGCTCTCCTCACGATTTCCGATTGTTCGCAGCCGGCCCGGGAATTTTCCCGGACAGCGCCGGCAATCTACGGCGGGCACCCGCCGGGTACAAGCGGAAGATCACACCGCCCGCCCGTGCGGAAAACCCGTACGGGCCGGGCCCGGCGTGGGGAATCCCCCCACCTCCGGCCGCGCCCTACAGCCCCAGCGCGGCGCGGATGGTGGGCGGGATGCGCTCGGGGGTCCAGGGCGGGCTGAAGGTGAGCTCCACGCTGGCGCTCTCGACCCCCTCGACGCCCTCCACCGCGTCCTGCGCCTGCTTGACCAGCTCGCCGGCCACCGGGCACATCGGGGAGGTGAGCGACATGGTCACCTCCACGTGCGACCCCTCGACCTTCAGGTCGTAGATCAGTCCCAGCACCACCAGGTCCAGGTTCAGCTCCGGGTCCTTGACCGTGCGCAGGGCTTTCTTTACCGCCGCTTCCGTGACCATCGGGCGTCCAGTGCGTGAGTGCGAAGTGCGAAGTGCGAGGTGCGAAGTGCGGGATGAGGAATCCGCGCCCTCGCTCCGGGAGGAGGATACCCCTCAGAGCGGGGTGGGTCAAATCGCGGGCGGCCGGGCGTGCTGCGCTTGCAGGCGGGGACGCGGCCGGTATCTTGATTCGCCCCCGCGCCGGGGCGTGCCTTCGCGCAGTGCCGTACGCACTTCGCACTTCGCACCCCGCACTTCGCACTTTCCGGAGATGGCGAACCTCGACCGCGGCATCCGCCGCATCGCGATCAACACCGGCGGCGGCGACGCGCCGGGGCTCAACGCCGTGATCCGCGCCGCCACCCTGGCGGCGCTCAACCGCGGCTGGGAGGTGCTGGGGATCCGCCGCGGCTACATGGGGATCCTGGAAGACAGCGTCGACGGCGAGCCGGGGATCGTGCACCTCACCGCCAACGCCGTGCGCGGCATCACCCACCTGGGCGGCACCATCCTGGGCACCACCACCCGCGGCAACCCCTTCGGCCTCGAGGTGCGCCAGCCCGACGGCACCTGGGGGAAGGTCGACCGCTCCGACGAGATCGTCGAGGCCTTCCGCCGGCTCGACATCGACGCACTGGTCGCCATCGGCGGCGACGGCTCGCTCAACATCGCCGACGCCCTGTACCGCAAGGGGCTGCCGGTGATCGGGGTGCCCAAGACCATCGACAACGACCTGCGCGCCACCGACATGACCTTCGGCTTCCAGACCGCGGTCGAGGTGGCCACCGACGCCATCGGCCGGCTGCACTCCACCGCCGAGGCGCACCAGCGGGCCATGGTGGTGCAGGTGATGGGGCGCCACACCGGGTGGATCGCCCTGCACTCGGGGATGGCCGGCGGGGCCGACGTCATCCTCATCCCCGAGATCCCCTACGACCTGGAGTGCATCGCCCGCAAGGTCCGCGAGCGCGACGCCCACGGCCGGCGCTTCAGCATCGTGGTGGCCGCCGAGGGCGCCAGGCCGCGCGGCGGCGACCCCAGCTACGCCGACGCCACCGGCCGCTACGGCGGCATCGCCGACGCGATCGCCGCCGGGATCGAGAAGACCACGGGGAAGGAGACGCGCACCCTGGTGCTGGGGCACATCCAGCGCGGCGGCGAGCCGATCGCCTACGACCGCAACCTGGCGCTGCGCTTCGGGGCGGCCGCCGTGCGCTGCATCGCCGACGGCCAGCTGGGCACCATGGTGGCGCTGCAGGGCAACTGCGTCCGCGCCGTCCCCCTGGCCGACGCCGTCTCCGCCATCAAGACGGTCCCGCTGGACGACGACATGGTGATGGCCTGCCGCCAGCTCGGCATCTCCTTCGGCGACTGAGCGCCGGAACGGATCCGGCCGGCGTGTAACGCCGCGTGCCGGGCAGAGTGCGGCGCCGCGCGCGCCCCCCGCGCCCCCGGAGGCGTATAACGGAATGACGTCAGGGGGACGGAACGCGGCCGGTGCGATTTCGTCGCGGAAACGTTAGATTGGCGGCCGGCCGCCGATCTCTTTGATTCGATGCGGTCTTCCGGTGCTTTCGCGCCGGGAGGCTGGCGCGGCGGGGGAGGCGCGGCTCGCGGCGCCTTCCGGTGTTCCCGATCGGGAACGAGGGAGTGGAACGCGAGATGCCGGTTGCCGTGTCCGCCCGGAGGCCGGTCCCGCCCGCGTCCCGCATCCCGCGCGGCGCGGCGGACCGCGGCCTCCGTTTCACCCACCCGCATGTCCGTCACCCTGAAGCCCGGCGTGCACCGTCCCGACCGCACGCACACCCCCGGCGCGCCCGCCGCCCCCTCGGCCGCGGAGATCGCGCACCTCTTCGCCGCGGTCCCGCTCCTGGCGGGCCCCGAAGAGGTGGCGGCCGCGTGCGTCGAGGCGGTGCGCCGCGTGGCGGGGTGCCCCTGCTCGGTCTCCGTTCCCACCCGCCCCGTCCCCCTCACCGTGGGCGACCCGCGCGAGGGGATGCGGCCGCTCTTCCGCTTCCCCGCGCCCGGCGGCGAGGGCGAGGTGTGGGCCGGCGGCGCCGTGCCCGACGCGGCGCGCGACGCGCTGGCCGAGCACTTCGCCCGCGTCTGGGCGGTGCAGGAGCAGAAGGCCGCCAACACCGCCGAGCTCGACCAGCTCCGCTTCCACCTGGGCGCGCTGCAGCAGGTGGCGCGCACCCTGGCCGTGGTGCGCAGCCTGGAAGAGACCGAGCGGCTGGTGCTGGACTCGGTGGGCGAGGTGTTCTTCGCCTGGTGGGCCGCGCTCTACCACACCGACGGCGAGCAGTACACCTGCCGCGCCGTGCGCTCCTTGCGCGGCGAGAGCGTGGCCTACGCCATCCCCGCGCGGGTGGTGCGCTCCGTGGCCGCCCCCGGCGCCCCCCCGATCATCCCCCCCGGAGACGCCGAGATCCGCGACCACGTCCCCGCCGAGGTGGCCGTGGTGGCCCCGCTCGACTTCGGCGACGGGCACGCGGGGCTGCTGATCCTGGGGCGGCGCATGACCGACGCCCCGTACGAGCCGCACGACCTGGCGCTCCTGCGCGCGCTCGCCGACTCCTCGGCCATCGCGCTCCGGAACGCCGAGCTGCTCGACCGGCTGCGCGCCCAGGCCACCATCGACCCGCTCACCGGCTGCCACAACCGCCGCGGCTTCGACGAGGTGCTGGAGGTGGAGTTCGCGCGTGCCCGCCGCTACGGCCGCCCGCTCACGGTGGTGCTGCTCGACATCGACCACTTCAAGCGCATCAACGACGAGTTCGGCCACGAAGTGGGCGACCACGCGCTGCAGCGGATCGGCCGGGCCGTGCGCCACACCTTCCGCACCACCGACAGCGCCGCGCGCTACGGCGGCGAGGAGTTCGCGCTGGTCTTCCCCGAGACGACCAAGGAAGAGGGGCTGCGCCTGGCCGAGCGCCTGCGGCTCCTGATCGAGACGCTCCCGCCCAACGCCGAGGTGCCGCGCTCGCTCACGGCCAGCTTCGGCGTGGCCGCCTTCCCCGACGACGCCGCCGAGATGGGCGACCTGGTGCGCGCCGCCGACCGCGCCCTGTACCTGGCCAAGGCCCAGGGCCGCAACCGCGTCGAAGCCGCCTGAGACGAAAGTGCGAAGTGCGGAGTGCGAAGTGCTGGGTTCCGATCGCACTCAGCACTTCGCACTTAGGACTTCGCACTGCCGTTTGGGCGTGTCCCTCCGCTGCGCTCCGGGCCGGGCTGCGCGCGCCGTAGGGCACGATACGACTGTGCCCAACGGCGCCGGGACGCCGCCGCCACGAAACCCCTGTGGCGGCGCCGTCCCGGCCCTCCGGGCGCGCATCCCTCACGCGGTCGTGCCGGCGCTGTTCGAAGCCTCGCGGGGTTTGCGAGGCTTTCTGCCGTTGTTGCCGCGGCTTCAGCCGCCCCGACTCCCAAGGCCCCCTCCACCCCCAACTCCCCCCGGCGTGTGACTTGCGGCGGTCGCGCGCCGACGACCCGCAGCACGGACCGGTCCGGAACAGGAGGCGATCCCGTGGCGCTCACCCCCAAACAGCGCGCGTACCTGAAGAGCCAGGCGCACCACCTGAAGCCCGTGGTCTACGTCGGCAAGGAAGGCGTGGGCGACGCCACCCTGCGCTCCGTCGAAGAAGCGCTCAACACCCGCGAGCTGATCAAGGTCAAGGTGCAGGAGGCCGCCCCCCTCGACGTACGCGAGGCCGGCGCCGAGCTGGAGGCCCGCGTCGAGAACGCCCACCTGGTGCAGACCATCGGCCGCGTCGCCGTCCTCTACCGCCCCCACCCCAAGAAGCCCGAGATCGAGCTCCCCGGGTGAGCCGCGCGCCGACGAGGGAAGACGAAGGGGAGGCGGACCGCTCCGCCTCCCCTTCCGTATTCCTCCGCACTTCGCACTTCGCACTTAGGACTATCAGTAGATGTACACCGGCGTCCCCACCGGCACGTTGCGGTACATCCACAGGATGTCCTCGCGGCGCATGCGCAGGCAGCCGTGGCTGGCGGCGTCGCCCACGGTGTTCTCCTTGTCGGTGCCGTGGAAGTAGTAGCCGTCGTACAGCTCCAGCTTGGCCGCCCCCAGCACGCCCCGGTGCTGCCGCTGCGGGCTCCCCCAGGGCGGGATGATCACCGTGCCGCCGCTCACCGGCACCTGCCCCGCCGGGAACCCCGCCAGCGCGTTGGGCGAGGCGTTGCTCATGTCGCGGATCCCCAGCCCGTGGTTGCGGGCGTACTCGACGTAGTGCCAGTTGGGCGGCACCCACACCGGGTCCAGCTCCTTGTGGGTGATCGCCATCTTCCCGCGCGGCGTCTGGAAGCGCTTGGTCACCCCGCCGATGGTGATGGTCTTCCCCGACCCGATCGCCACCGGCGCGCGGAAGGTGGTGTCGTTGCCGCGGATGTAGAGCACCCGCCGCTCGGCCAGCGACACCACCAGGTACGGCCGGTCGCTGGGAAGGAGCTCCTCCTCGCGCGCGGCCAGCCGCTTCTCCTTCTCGGCCACCCGCTCGGTGAGCTCCGCCTCCTTCTGCCGCACGAACGCCAGCGCGCGCGAGTCGCGGGCGTACACCATCTCGGCCACCCGCCGCTCGAAGCGCTCGCTGACCGCCCACGCCGACGTCGCCGCGAAGAGCAGCGCCGCCGCCGCCACCCCCAGCAGCAGCGCCAGCGTGCTCCTGCGGTGGTCGTGGACGATCCGCCTGAGCCGCCCCGGCGGCGTGTAGTCGCGCCGGTCCTCGATCCCCGACCTCGTGATCCTCGCCATCTTGAACCTCAGTTCAAAGTGCCCAGTGCCAGGTGCCCAGGAACTTCATCCCCATGCGTCGCCCGCCGCCCGCGCCCGCCCCACTGGGCACTGGGGACCGGGCACTGGGCACTTTCAGTAGATGTAGACCGGCGTGTCTTCCTTCACCGCGTCGAAGATCGCCACCATGTCCCGCGCCCGCGCCTTGAACGAGGCGGGGTGCACCCCCTCCTTGAGCGGCCCGGCCAGCGGCTCGGTGTGGATCGCCGTGCCGTCGTCCAGCCGGATCACGTAGCGCCCCAGCCCCCCGGGCACGCGCCGCTCGCTCTCGGGCGGCACCGGCTGGCCGCGGCTCACGTACACCCACTCGGGGACGGTGTAGACCGGCTCCGTCTGCCGCTCCACGATGCGGCGCTCGCCGGCCCCCCGCACGAAGCGCCAGGTGCGCCCGTCCGGCGCGCGGACGATCGAGTCCGGCCCGATCACCAGCTTCGCGCGCCGCAGCGTGATCGGCCCCTGCCGCAGCTCCAGCACCGAGTCCTTGAGCACGATCGCCAGGTGGCGCTTCTTGGTCTCCATCGAGCGGACGCGCAGGTCGCGCTGCAGCACCGCCACCGCCAGCTGCGTCCGCCGCGCCCGGTGCTGCAGCAGCTCGTCGCGGGCGCGCTTCTGCTCCGCGCTCAGGCGCGCCTCGATCTGCGCCGCCTCGCTCTGGTAGCGGGTGATGCGCCACGCCACCGCCGCCGTCGCCGTCACGAACAGCGCGATGAGCGCCGCCGTCCCCCAGAAGAAGACCGGGTGCTCTCGCCGGAAGCTGCCGCGGGCCTTTTCGTCCATCGCTCTCTCGGTTCCCGGATCCGTACGTTTCCCCAGCCCCGCCGCGGCTTTGCAAGTCCCGTTCCGCCGCCGGCCTGGGCGCGGGTCGTGTAAGTATCTGCCAAGGCGGCGCTTAGCCCCGTCCCCCGCCCGCGTGGAACGTCGGTTGCGCAGGCGGGGGCGGACTTCCCCGGCCGAGGAGACGTGGCGAAGCGGACGGAGCATGCGGAGCGACAGATCCGGCGCGAGGCCGACCGCAGGTTCGCGGTGGGGCTGGCGCGCGCCTTCGCGGGGGCGGTGTTCTTCTCGCTCCCGCTGCTGATGACCATGGAGATGTGGTGGCTGGGCTTCTACATGGGCCGGCTGCGCCTGGCGCTCTTCATGGCCGTGATGCTCCCCGTGCTGGTGGGGCTGGACCGCTACTCCGGCTTCGAGGAGACCTCCACCTGGGGCCAGGACGTGCTCGACGCCCTGGCGGCGTACGCGGTGGGCTTCGTGGCCGCCGCCGCCGTCCTCCTCCTCTTCGGGGTGATCGGCCCCGACACGCCGCCGGGCGAGGCGCTGGGAAAGGTGGCCCTCCAGGCGGTGCCCGGCAGCTTCGGCGCGGTGCTCGCCTCCAGCCAGCTCGGCGGCGGCGGGCGCGAGGAGGAGCGGCGGAAGCGGCGGGCCGGCTACGCGGGGGAAGTGTTCTTCATGCTGGCCGGCGCCCTCTTCCTGGCCTTCAACGTGGCCCCCACCGAAGAGATGATCCTGATCTCCTACCTCATGACGCCGGCCCACGCCCTCCTGCTCGCCGCGGCCTCGCTGGGGCTGATGCACGCCTTCGTCTACGCGGTGGGGTTCCGCGGCACGCCGCGGCGCGGGGAGGGGGTCTCGCACCTGAGCGTCTTCCTCCGCTTCACCGTGGTCGGCTACGCCGTGGCGCTCGTGGTGAGCGCGTACGTGCTGTGGACCTTCGGCCGCTTCGAGGGCGAGGCGCTCGCCACGGTCGTCATGCAGTCGGTGGTGCTCGGCTTCCCCGCCGCGCTCGGCGCGGCGGCGGCGCGGCTCATCCTCTAGACCGGAGAACGGCGCGTGGCCCGGGACGGACGCGGCGGGGAGGCGGGCGGCGGGGCGGGGGACGACCGCCCCCGCAACGTGCGCAGCCGCTGGGAGTGGGCGGCGGCGGCGCTCGGCGCGCTGATGGTGGGCGGGACCATCGCCTTCCTGGCCCACGAGGCGGCGACGGAAGAGAACACCCCGCCGGACCTCGTGGTCCGCGCCGGGGCCGTCACACGCACCAGCGCCGGCTGGCTGGTGGAGGTCCACGCCGAGAACCGCGGCGCCACCACCGCCGCCCAGGTGCAGGTCGAGGGCGAGCTCAGGGCCGACACCGGCGCGGTGGAGACCAGCGACGTCACCATCGACTACATCCCCGGCGACAGCGAGCGGCGCGCCGGCCTCCTCTTCCGTGCCGACCCGCGCCGCCACCGCCTGGAGGTGCGCGCCAGGGGCTTCGACCTCCCGTGAGGCGGGCGCCGCTGGCGCGCGGCTCCTCCTTTCGGCATTCTCCTCCGCCCGAGCCTTTCGACCGTCACCGGCCCGCACCCGCTCGCATGGTCCGAACCTTCTGGATCCTCGGCTGCGTCTTCGGCCTGCTGGGCGTGGCGGCGGGGGCGTTCGGCGCGCACGCGCTGCGCGAGCGCCTCTCGGCCGACCTCCTAGCCGTCTTCGAGACCGGCGCGCGCTACCAGATGTACCACGCCCTGGCGCTGCTGGCCGTGGCGACGGCCGCCGCGCGCTGGCCGGGCGGCGGCTGGGCGCTCCCGGGGTGGCTGTTCACCGCCGGCATCCTGGTCTTCTCCGGGAGCCTGTACCTGCTGGCGCTCACCGGCGCGCGGTGGCTGGGCGCCGTCACCCCGCTGGGCGGCCTCTGCCTCCTGGGCGGCTGGGCCGCGCTCGCGCTCGCGGGGTGGCGCGCGGCGGCGCCGTGACCGCGGGGCGCATCCGACGGGAAGAGGCCGCTTTACCTGTTTCGGCGCGATGGGGACGCGGTGCGTCACCGCGTCCTCGCGAGGGCCCGGCGCGCCTGCGCGCCGCGGCGGGAGGCGCGCGCGGCGGCCGGCGGGGAGCGAAATCGGCGCCGTTGCGTGCAGTGCCCGCCCGCGAGCACGGTACGTGCATACCGGTGCGGGAGAGCTGAGCGCGGCTCAGTTTCCGGTGGCGGGGAACGGGCTGCGTAACTGATTTGGTGAGGTAAGGATAGGCGGAACCGGCTCCGCCGCACCGTGTAGACAGGACCAGCTCCCGGTGAGTATAATTATGCATCCGCATGGGCAACTATGCGCCAGGGGCCGCGCGATCCGTAGTACGAATCGTGCAGTGCCCGCGGGGCTGGCCGGCGGGTGCGCCGCCGCGGGGGCGAATCGCTTGACATTCGTGGAGGCGTCCTGCACCTTAGGTCCCCATTCCACGTTCGTGGGCAGGATTTTCGCCGTTTTCCAGGAGCTTCCCGCACCCTCCGTCACGCACCCCGCAGGAGCGTGACGGAGTTTCGATCTAACGTTCGATAGCGGGCGCGGGCGGGGCGGCGCGGGGGTGGGTCAGAAACGGCGGAGGCCGTTCGTTCAGGGGGAAGCCGGCTCCGGCCGGCGCCCGCCGCGCCCGATCTCCGCTGGGCGCAGAGACGAGTCACACACCGGGGGGCGGCAATGTTCCAAAAGCTGGACCGGAAGAAGAAGAGCTTCTGGTCGCCAACTACCATCATCGTCTCGGTGGTCCTGCACCTCCTGCTGGGCTACGGCTTCCTGCAGGCCAGCCAGAGCGTGGAGGCCCGGAAGAAGAAGGCCGAGGAGCTCGTCGACTTCATGGAGATCGAGGAGGAGAAGCCGAAGGAGCCCGAGGCCCCCAAGCCCGAGCCCCCGCCTCCGCCCCCGCCTCCCGAGGAGCCCGAGGCTCCCCCGCCGGTGGTGAAGGGCTTCCAGGAGCTGATTCCGCCCCAGGAGCCGCCCAAGGAGATCCCCAAGATCGACCTGAACCAGACCGCCACCCGCGCCGAGGACTTCTCGGGCGTGGGGCAGGCCGGCGGCGTGGCCAAGGGCGTCGAGGGCGGCGTGGCGCAGGACGCCTCCGACCGCGAGGCGCCGGCCGACGAGGGGACCTACGAGATGAGCGCGGTGGAGGAGCTCCCCGAGCTCTCCAACCGCAACGACGTGGCGCGGCAGATCTCGCGCAACTACCCCCCGCTGCTGCGCGACGCCGGCGTCACCGGCCAGGTGACCATCCGCATGCGCGTGATGGAGGACGGCCGCGTGGACCCGGCGAGCATCCAGGTGGAGAACGCCACCCACGACGCCTTCGGCGACGCGGCCAAGCGGGTGGTGGAGCGCATGCGGTTCCGCCCCGCCAAGGTGGGCGGGCGCGCGGTGAAGGTGTGGGTCACCCTGCCGGTTACGTTCCAGCTGGAGTCGTAAGGGCCGGGTCTGCAGGCGGGCCGCCCGCTCGGGGCGGCCCCGGAGGGAGCGGGGTGAGGGAGGCGGCGGGGCCGCCACGGCACGGCGCCGCCCGGGAGTCAGTCCATCACTTCAGGTAAGCGCGAGGACGCGCGGAGGAGAACCCAAGCATGGTCATCCAGCTGGACATCGGAAAGATCTGGGCCGACACCGGTCCCATCAACCGGGCGATCGTGTTCATCCTGATCGGCATGAGCATCATCTCGCTCGCCGTGGCCGTGGCCAAGTGGCTGCGGTTCCGGAAGATGGCCCGCGCGACCAAGGCGTTCGCGCCGGTGTTCTCCCAGGCGCTGGAGAACGACAACATCCCCGAGGCCCTCGCCGCCGCCGACCAGTACACCAACTCGCACGTGGCCCGCGTGCTGGGCGAGTCGCTCCGCGAGGTGGCGCCGCTGCTGGACGACCCCCGCGCCGCCGGCGCGGCCATCGTCTCGGCCGAGCGCTCGGTGGAGCGCGAGCAGATCCTGCTGGCCAACGACCTGAAGTCGGGGCTGGGCCTGCTGGCCACGGTGGGCGCCACGGCGCCGTTCGTGGGGCTCCTGGGCACCACGCTCGGCATCGTGAACGCCTTCATGGGGATGGGCGAGAGCGGCGCGGGCCTCGAGGCGGTCTCCTCGGGTATCGCCGAGGCGCTGATCGCCACGGCCATCGGCCTGGTGGCCGCGATCCCCGCGGTGTGGCTGTACAACTACTTCACCGCGCGCCTCGACACGCTGTTCTCGGAGCTGGCCTACGCCGGCCGCGAGATGATCGACTGGATGATGACGCGCCAGGCGAAGCGCGAGTACATGTCGGGGAGCACGCCCACCTTCCACGGGGACTGAGGCCATGGCGGGTGGAGCGAGCCTGGGTGGAGCCGGCGCCTTCGGCGGCTCCCCACTGCCCACGGTCGCGGGGTTCGAGTCGGACGTGAACGCCGACATCAACGTCACGCCGATGATCGACGTGATGCTGGTGCTGCTGATCATCTTCATGGTGGTCACCCCGGCGCTGGCCGGCTACACGGCGATCCTCCCCAAGGCCAAGACGTCGGCTCCCGAGAAGGAGAAGCGCGTCACCCTGGGGATCGACCGGGCGGGGAAGTACTACATCGAGGGGAAGCAGGTATTCCCGGTGCCCGACGCGCAGCTCACCGAGAAGCTCAAGGAGCAGTACCGGAGCCGGCCCGAGGACCACGTCCTCTACCTGAAGGCCGACGAGCAGGCGGGGTACGACCGGGTGCTCACCGCCATCGACGCGGCCCGCAACGCCGGGGTGCGCCGCATCGGCGCCATCACCGAGATGCCGCGCGCCGCCCGCGGCGGGAAGCACTGAGGAGGCCGCCATGGCAATGGGAACCGGCGGGAAGAAGGGCGGCGCCATGAACGAGATCAACATGACGCCGATGATCGACGTGCTGCTGGTGCTGCTCATCATCTTCATGGTGGTGCAGCAGGGCCTGCAGCGCGGGATCAGCATGCAGGTGCCGCCGCCGAAGGACAAGGACGAGGTGGCGCAGAAGGAGCCCGACCAGGACCAGATCGTGCTGGAGGTCAAGCCCGGCCCGGCGTACTTCATCAACCGCATCCCGGTGGACGGGGCGCAGCTCGAGGCCAAGCTGCGCGAGATCTACACGGGCCGGCCGCGCAAGGTGATCTTCGTGAAGGGCGAGGAGAACCTCACCTACGGCCAGGTGGTGCGCGCGGTGGACGCCAGCCGCGCGGCTGGCGTGGAGGTGGTGGGCCTGGTGCCGCGCCCCGAGGTGGGCCCGGCCACGGCGGCGGCTCCGGCCCCCGCGCAGTAAGCCGGTCTGCTCAGTTTCGCGCGACCGCGCCGCCGGCCGCTCCCCAAGTGGGGGGCGGCCGGCTTCGTTCTGCCTGGCGGCTGAAGCCGCGGCAACCACGGCAGGAAGCCTCGCAAACCCCGCGAGGCTCAACGGCGAACGGCACGACCGCGTGAGATGCTATGTAGGACGGGGCCGCCGCGGTTAAGCTCTCCTGGAGGTCATCACTCAACTAGGAGGAGCCGATGAGAACCGCGACGACCCCGAAAGTGGTGAGCGCTGCTGCCGAGCCGGTGCTGTGCGTGGGCTTCGAGCTGAGCGCCTCGGAGTGGAAGATGGCATTCAGCCCGGGACTGGGTCAACAACCCCGTCGTC